>JAIYAB010000035.1 GCA_027489275.1 Hyphomicrobiales bacterium | reverse complement strand
CTGCAGCAGATCGGGCTCGACGCCGGCGCGGCGCGGTTCCTGGAGCAGGAGTTCGCGCGCCCGGCGACGCCGATCGATCTCGCGGCGGTGGCTTCTGGCCCCGCGGCGGCCGCGGAGATCTACACGGCGGCGCGCCTGGCCATCGATCCGGACCATCCGGCCGAGAAGGCGTTCCTGTCCGCACTGGCCGAGCAACTGGCGCTCGAGCGCCAGCTCGTCGCCCACATCGACGCGGCGGCGGAGAGCGCGAAAGTCCGCGCCTGAAGCCCGGGCCGTTTCAATCATCCAAATGAAAACGGGCGGGGTGTCCCCCGCCCGTTCGTTCATCCGCTCGCAGTCGACGCGGCGCGATCAGCGCGGCGAGGACCAGCCCTTGTAGTCCTTCACGTTGTCGCGGGTGACGAGCTTGGACTCCATCAGCGTCACGGTCTGCGCCGGCTTCTTGCCGTTCAGCGCATCGACGCCGAGGCGCACGGCGAGCTGGGCCATGGCGTAAGGGTCCTGGCTGGCGGAGGCGTGGATCTGCGGGCTGTTCGGATCCTTCAGCGACGCCTCGATGTCGGGCGCGCCGTCGACAGCGGTGATGATGATGCCCGAACGGTTGAGCTGCTTGGCGGCAAGGTCCGTACCGATCGCCTGCGGGTCGTTGATCGCGAACACCGCGTCGATCTTCGGGAAGCGGGTCAGGTGGCCCTGCATCACCGCAAGTCCGCCTTCGCGCGAACCCTTGCCGTCCTGGTCGGACGACAGGACCTTGATGCCGGACGCCTTGGCGAAGACGCTCTTGCAGCCGTTGACCCGATCCACCACGGCCGAAACCTGCGGGCCGTTCTGGATGATCACGTCGCCCTTACCGCCGAGCTTGTCGACGATGTACTGGCACGCAATCTCGCCGGCCTGGACGTTGTTCGTCGTGACGGTGAGGTCGGCGCCCTTGGCGGCGGTATCGACCGCGACGACAAGGATGCCGGCGGCCTGCGCCTTCTTGATCGCCGGCTCGAGCGCGTTGGCGTCACCCGGGTTCAGCAGGATCATGTCGACGCCTGCGGCGATGAAGTTGTCGATCTGGGTGAACTGCTTGCCGAGATCGTAGTCGAAGCCGACGGCCGTGACCTTGACGTTCGGGTTCACCTTCTTGGCCTGGTCCTCGGCGCCCTTGGCGAGCGCGACGAAGAACGGGTTGCCCATCGAGCCGAGCGAGATGCCGATGGACTTGAGTTCCTTGGCCGAGGCTGCGCCGGCCGAAAGAGCGAGGGCGGCCGCGGCCGCGAGCAGGACGGATTTCATGAAACTTCCTCCGCGATGTGTCCGGTCTTGATGGCCGGGCAGGGAACGACCGTTCACCCCTGCCCCGTCGTTTCCGACCGCCGGTGGGCGGGCGGGCATTCCCTGCGGCCGGACCGTCAGGTCCTGGCCGATCCCTTCAGCCGGTAGCGGTCGAGCGCGACCGCGCCGATGATCACGAAGCCCTTGATGATGAACTGCCAGATGTCCGACACGCCGGTCAGGATCAGGCCGTTCGACAGCACGGCGATGATCAGCGCGCCGATCAGCGTGCCCCAGATGGAGCCGATGCCGCCGACGAAGCTGGTGCCGCCGAGGATGACCGCCGCGATGGCGTCGAGCTCGTAGGACTGGCCGAGCTGCAGGCCGTTGGCCGCGTAGAGCCGCGCCGCCGACATCGCCCCGCCGAGCCCCGCGAGGGCGCCGGACACGCCGTAGACGAAGAGCAGCACCACCCAGACCTTGATGCCGGACAGGCGCGCCGCGTCCGGATTGCCGCCGACGGCATAGATGCGCACGCCCAGCACGGTGCGGCGCAGGATGAACCACGACACCACCACCACCGCGAAGGCGATGATGACGAGCCACGGCACGCCGAACAGGTTGCCGTTGCCGATGAAGGCGAACGGCAGTTGCGGGTTGAACACCGTCTTGTCCTCGCCAAGCAATCGCGCGAACCCGCGCACCGCGGTGAGAGACCCGAGCGTGACGATGAAGGGCGGCAGGTTGAAGAAGGCGATCAGCGCCCCGTTGAGCAGGCCCAGCGCCAGCCCCATCAGGATGGCCAGCGGCACGCCGATGATCCCCCACTCCGGAATCTTCGAGGCAATGACCGCAACCATCGCCGAGGCAGCGAGGATCGAGCCGACCGAAAGGTCGATGCCGCCCGTCAGGATCACGAACGTCATGCCGGCAGCGAGAACCGTGTTGATCGACGCCTGCTGGGCGACGATCGACAGGTTCTGCCACGACATGAACCGCCCTTCGGCCCAGGCATTGGCGAAGCTGCCGGACTGCACGTAGCCGGACAGGATCTGGAACAGGATGGCGAGCAGGATGAGGATGGGCAACATGCCCATGGCCTGCAGGGCAGCGCGGAGCGCCATCCTGTTGCGGGCTTCCTGGCCTGCGATGTCGACGCTGGCGGTCATGGTCGTCCTCCGTCGGCGGTCTGTCAGGCGGCGAGGCCGCTGATGGCGCCGGTCGCAATGGCGCCGATGTTTTCCTGGGTGATCGGCGGGCGACCCGGCCCGCCCACCTCGCCGGCGATGACGCCTTCGCGCATCACCAGGACGCGGTCGCAGATGCCCACCACCTCGGGCAGTTCGCTCGAGATGACGATGACGCCGACGCCCTTGCGCGCGAGGTCGTCGATCAGGCGGTAGATCTCGGACTTGGCGCCGATGTCGACGCCGCGCGTCGGTTCGTCGAGGATCAGCACGCGCGGCTTCGTCTCGAGCAGGCGCGAGAGCAGCACCTTCTGCTGGTTGCCGCCCGAGAGGGCACCGACGGTGACGGCGTCCGTCGGCACGCGGATGCCGAGCGCCTTCACCGCGCCGGTCGAGCGACTGCGGCCCAGCGCGAGGTTGAGCACGCCGGCGAGACGACTGTCGCGGGCAATGACCCCGAGATTGATGTTCTCGCGGACGGTCATGTCGAGGAAGAGGCCGAGATGCTTGCGGTCCTCGGTGAGGTAGACGAGGCCCGCCGCGATCGCCTCCTCCGGCGTCCGCGGCGTGATCGCCCGGCCATCGAGGGTCACCGTGCCGGAGGCGCGCCGGTCGGCGCCGTAGATCAGGCGGGCAAGCTCGGTGCGGCCTGCGCCGACGAGGCCTGCAATGCCCAGCACCTCGCCCTCGTGCAGGTCAAGCGAACATGCCTTGACGCGGCTGCCGTCCGCCACGTCGCGCACGGACAGGATCACGGGGCCGCGGCTCTGGTGCGCGTCGTGATCCTTCTTGTAGAAGGACGACAGGTCGCGGCCAACCATCATGCGCACGAGCGCGTCCGCGGACAGGTCCTGGCGCCCGAGCGTCCCCACATAGGACCCGTCGCGCAGCACGCTGACGCGGTCGGCGAGTTCATAGACTTCCGCCATGCGATGGCTGATGTAGATGATCGCCATGCCGTCGGCGCGCAGCTGGCGCACCAGGGCGAACAGCGCCTCGGTCTCGCGCGAGGAGAGCGACGTCGTCGGCTCGTCCATCACGAGGATTCGCGATTTCGCGTGGAGCGCGCGGGCGATCTCGACCTGTTGGCGCTCGGCCATCGAGAGGCTCGCGACCGGCGTGCGGGTGCCGAAGCGGACGCCGAGGCGCTGCAGGATCGGGGCGCATTCGCGCGCCATCGCGCGGCGGTCGACGAAACCGGCCTTCGCGGTTTCGCGGCCGAGCAGCATGTTCTCGGCCACCGTGAGGTTGGGCGCGAGGGCCAACTCCTGGTAGATGATCGAAACGCCGAGTTCGCGCGCCGCCTGCGGTCCGGCGATGACGGCGGCCTGACCGCCGATGCGGATCTCGCCGCCGGCGTCCGCCTGGTACGCGCCCGAGAGGATCTTCATCAGCGTCGACTTGCCGGCGCCGTTCTCGCCCATCAGCGCGTGGACCTCGCCCGGCCAGACGGTGAGCTGGACATCGGCGAGCGCCTTGACGCCCGGGAAGGTCTTGGAGATGCGGCGCATCTCCAGCACCGGGGCCCGATCGGACATGTCGTGCACGGTGGCCGCGGGACGGTCGGTCATGCCAGCACCTCCATGAAGGCCTCGGGCGTGTCGCCTGTCAGCAACTCCCGCATCGGGCTGTAGCTGACATGGACGGGAAGGCTCGCCGCCCCGACCGCGCCGGCATCGCGGCCGACGGCGCCGACGAGGATGGCGGGGGGCCGGCGCGACTCGGCGACGCGCGCGGCGCAGGCGGCGGCGAGCCGTTCCGCCAGCGGCGCGAGGTGCTCGGGCGACAGGTCGCCCGCCAGCACGACATGGTCGACATCGAGAATGTGCGCGCCGGTGAGGACCGGTCCGGCCA
Source organism: Hyphomicrobiales bacterium (assembly GCA_027489275.1). Taxonomy (GTDB): domain Bacteria; phylum Pseudomonadota; class Alphaproteobacteria; order Rhizobiales; family Beijerinckiaceae; genus Alsobacter. The sequence goes on along the minus strand of JAIYAB010000035.1, from coordinate 7,155 downwards.
GCGCCTCGGCGGCATCCTCGACCCATTCCGCGAAGGCCTGCGGCGCGGCCTCGATGGTCCCGTCGAGGTCGAGCGTCGAGCGCACGGGCACGCCGTGCCAGCGCAGGTGGCGCGCAAGCGCCGCCAGAGAGGCGCGCGCCATGAGCGGCGACTGGAGGCCGCGCGGCGGCGGCGCGGAGGGGAGGGTCGAATGGCCGACCGGCACGACGGCGAGGTCGCCCGCGTTGGCGTTGCGTCCGCGCAAGTAGTTGCCGCCGAGCACCACGCCGCCGCCGAGCGCAGGGCCGATGAAGAGATAGAGAAAGTCGTCGATCCCGCGGCCGTGCCCGTACAGCAGTTCGCCGCAGGCCGCGGCGGAGCCGTCGTTCTCGATGACGACGGCGAGCCCCGTCGCCTGCTGCAGGGCGCCCTGCAGGTCGAACCCGTCCCATGCGCGCAGCGTCTCGGTCGGCAAACCGAGTTCGAGGAGCCAGCTCCCGAGATTGTAGGGCGTCGCGACGCCGAGGCCTTCGAGTCGTCCCGCGGCTGCCGGGCCGAGCCGGCGGCGGAAGCGGCGCACATGCCCGGCGAGCGCCTCCACGGCCTCCTCCGGTTCGGGCAGGCCGTCGATGACGACACGCTCGATGATGTCGCCCTGAAGGTCGACGAGCACCGCCTCGATCATGTCGCGGTCGATCCGCACGCCGACGGCGTAGGCGCCGGCGGGGTCGAGTTCCAGCACCGTGGCGGGCTGACCGCGGCCGCCGTAGCGCTTGCCGACGGTGCGCACGAGACCGTTGTCCTCGAGCTTGCGGACGATCATTCCGGCAGCGTTGTTGGTGAGGCCGATGCGGCGGGCGAGGTCGGCCTTCGAGGCCGGTCCGAAACGGCGCAGCGTGGACAGGACGACCCGCTCGTTGAAATCGCCAACGAGAACGGAGTTCGAGCCATGACCAGTTGCACGCGCCTGTCGCACGAGCGTTTCTCCCATGATCGCCCGTGTGCCGGACCTATTATCTCATTCTCTATTATTAATCCTGCCTCAGTTATTCGGGATCGTCAAGCGTCCTCCTCGGGGCCCGCTCATGCGCGACGCGCGAAGACGCCTGCCCCGCTGAGCGCCCGATAGGTGGCGCGGTATCGTTCGAGTCCCCTGCCGTAAGCCTCGGCGAGAGCCGTTGCCGGCTCGAATTCGTCGAGGACGGCAGGCGGCACCGCGACGGCGGACGCAGGCAGGCGGTCGAACGCCATGCGCGCGAGACGGGCTGCTCCGAAGGCGGGGCCCTTCGCACCGCCGCGGTAGCGCCGCAGGCGAATCCCGAGCACGTCGGCGAGGATCTGCACCCACAGCGCGCTGCGAGCGCCCCCGCCGATCACGGCTGCGTCGGCAAGCTTCGTGCCGCCGGAGGCCAATGCGTCCCGCGCGTCGGCGAAGCTGAAGGCGACGCCTTCCAGCACGGCCCGCGCGAGGTCCGCCCGCGTCGTCGCCGGCGTCATGCCGAGCAAGACGCCGCGCGCGTCGGCGTCATCGTGCGGGGTGCGCTCGCCGGTGAGGTAGGGAAGGAACACCACGTCCGACGGCCTGGGGCCCTCCGCCTCGACCTCCGCCAGAAGCGTCTCGATGGACGCGCCGACGAGGCCGGCCACGAAGGCAAGGCAGCTCGCGCCGTTGAGCATGGCGCCCATCTGGAACCACAGCCCCGGGGCGGCGTGGCAGAAGGCGTGAACCGCCTGTTCCGGCGCGGGGCGGTACTCGGCCGTGCTGACGAACAACTGAGCGGAGGTGCCGAGCGACAGGAAGGCGTCGCCGTCCCGTATGGCGCCGATCCCGACCGCGCCCGCCGCCGCGTCGCCCGCGCCCGCCGCCACGACGACCCCCGCCCGCATGCCCCAGCGGGCGGCGAGTTCAGGCCGCACCTGTCCCGCCGGATCGGGGCTTTCGAGCAAGGGCGGCAGGGTGGCGAACGGCAATCCCGTCGCCGCGGCGGCCTCGGGCGACCACGCGCGACGGGCCTCGTCGAGCCACCACGTGCCGGCGGCGTCCGACATGTCGGTGGCGACCTCGCCGGTCAGCTTCAACCGGACATAGTCCTTCGGAAGCATCACGACCCGGATGCGCTCGACCAGGCCCGGCTCGTTCTCGACAAGCCACGGGATCTTCGGTCCGGTGAAGCCGGGCATGGCTGGCACTCCGACCATGCCCGGCAGTTCGGGAAAGCGCTCGCGCAGCATCCGGGCCTGGGGTGCGGAGCGGCCGTCGTTCCACAGCATGGCGGGACGCAGCGGGGCGAGATCGGATCCCAGCAGAACCGCGCCGTGCATCTGGCCCGACAGGCCGATGGCGCGCACCCCCGACATCATGCGAGGAGACTGCTCCGCCAGCCCGTCGAGCACCCCGGCGACGGCCCGCCACCCCTCCTCCGGATCCTGCTCCGACGCATTCGGACCCGGACGCGAGATCGGCAACGGTGCCTCGCGCTCGGCCAGGATCGTTTCCGCCTCGTCGGCGACCACGACCTTCACCGCCGACGTCCCGACGTCGATGCCGATGCACAGAGCCATGCCGTTCCTCCCGTTTCTCGACAGGGTGGGTCGACGCGGAGCGGACCGCAAGGCCCGGCGGCGACGTGTCCCTGTTGCCAAGCGGCGCCCGGCCCACTAAGTCGGCCTGATGCAAGTCACCGAGAGCCCGTGCATCCACGTCTGCACCGTCGATCCCGCCTCGCGTCTGTGCGTGGGTTGCGGGCGCACGCTCGACGAGATCGGGCGTTGGGCGGTCATGAGCCCGCGCGAACGCCGCACGATCATGGACGGACTGCCGGCCCGGCTTGCGGCGCTCGACCTGCCGGCGCTGCCGGCCCGGGAGCGCACTGGTCGGCGGCGGCTGCGCGAGCGCGGCTGATCGCACCGCTACCGGCGGCCCCCGCCACGCGTTAGTCTGCGACCGACGATCGCTCCGGAGACGTTACCGTGCCGCAAAAGACCCTCGTGACGCCCGGCAGGGGCGTGAAGCTCGCCGACCTCGACCCCCGCGACGCCTCTGCCTTCGAAAGCGAGGATCTGGCCCGCGCCGGGCTCGCCGAGGACGTCATCGCCATCGATGCGCTTCAGGACAGGCTCTATGCGGAAGGCAAGCGGGCGCTGCTCGTCGTCCTCCAGGGCATGGACACGTCCGGCAAGGACGGGACGATCCGCGGCGTCTTCAACCAGGCCGGCCCGCTCGGCGTGAGCGTGACGGCATTCCGTGCGCCGAGCGAGGAGGAGCGCGGCCACGATTTCCTGTGGCGCGCGCACAAGGTCGTGCCGCGGCGGGGGATGATCGGCATCTTCAACCGGTCCCACTACGAGGACGTGCTGGTCGTGAAGGTGCGGAGCTTCGCACCCCCCAAGGAGATCGAGAAGCGCTACGACCAGATCAACGCCTTTGAGAAGATGCTCGTGGAGAACGGAACCACCATTCTCAAGTTCATGCTCCACATCTCGAAGAAGGAGCAGGCCGAGCGGCTGCAGGAGCGCCTCGACGATCCCGGCAAGCACTGGAAATTCAACCCGGGCGACCTCGACGACCGCAAGCTCTGGGGGGATTTCCAGGATGCCTACGAGACGATGCTGGAAAGGTGCTCGACCGACTGGGCGCCATGGCACGTCATCCCGGCGGATCGCAAATGGGTGCGCAACGCGCTGATCGCCCGGATCGTGCGCTCGACGCTGGAGGAGATGGATCCCCGGTACCCGAAGGTGACCTGGGATCCCAAGAGCTTCCGGATCGATTGACGCCGGTCAGCGCGCCATCGCCGCGCCCGCCCAGAGCGCGGGCTTGGCGCGCTCGTACTGGGGCGGCCGGGGGCTATCGACGCCGAGCGCCTGCGCGGCGTGCCATCCCCAGCGCGGATCGTCGAGGAACGCGCGCCCGAAGGCGATCTGGTCGGCGGCGCCCGACTGCAGCACCTCCTCGGCCTGCTGCGGCGTGACGATCATGCCGACGGCGCGGGTGCCGATGCCCGTCCCCTTCTTCACCGCCTCGGCGAGGTGGACCTGGTAGCCGGGACCGGTCGGGATCTTCTGCGCCAACGAGTTGCCGCCCGAACTGACGCAGACGAAGGCGAGGCCGATGTCCTTCAGCGCGCCGGCGAGCGCCACCGCGTCCGCGGCCACCAGGCCGCCCTCCACCCAATCGGAGCCGGTGATGCGCGCCCCGACCGCGATCGAGGAAGGCACGGCGGCGCGCACGGCCTCCGCCGTCTCGTGGAGGAAGGCGACGCCGCCCTTGCCGCCGCGCGAGTCCTTGCGCTTGTTCGACAGCGGCGACTGGATCGAGTGCATCAGGTAGCCGTGCGCGTAGTGGAGTTCGATCTCGTCGAAGCCGAGCCGGGCAGCGCGCCGGGCCGCGGCGACGAAGGCGGCCTTCACGTCGGCAAAGTCGTCCTCGGCCATTTCGCGGGGGGTATGATAGCCGTCGGAGAAGGGGATCGCCGAGGCGCCGATGGTCTGCCAGGGATCCTCCTTCGGGCCTAGAGCCCGGGCCCCCTCCCACGGGCGCTGCGAGGAGGCCTTGCGGCCGGCATGGGCGATCTGGATGCCGAAGGTGGTGCCCGGAAGGGCCACGGCGCGGGCGGCAGCCAGCGCGCGCGCCATCGCGCGCTCGTTGGCGTCCGAATAGAGCCCCAGGCACCCATGCGTGATGCGGCCGCGGCGCTCGACGCCCGTCGCCTCGACGACGACGAGGCCGGCGCCCGACATGGCGAGCGTCATCCAATGCTGCAGGTGCCAGTCGGTCGCCGAGCCGTCATCGGCCGCGTACTGGCACATGGGCGCGACGGCGATGCGGTTGGGCAGCGCGAGCGCGCCGAGGCGGAGGGGCTGGAACAGGAGAGGGGTGGTCATGGGGCGCTTTCGTGAGGGATCGAACGGATATCGGTGCGGCGCGGCGGCCGGGCGGATCGGGTCGGAGCGGTCGGGCCGGGGCAGCGCCGAGAGGATCGGGCTGGCGCGTCACCGCCCATGCTTTGCCGCCTCCCTGGCGATGTCGACGAGGCAGAGCTGGGTGAACAGCACCTGCGCGGCCGCCTGGGCGGTGTTGGTGGTGGGATCGTACTGCGGGGCCACCTCGACGACGTCGGCCCCGACCACGTCGATGCCGGCCAGCCCGCGAAGCACCTGGAGCGCCTCGCGCGTGGTCAATCCGCCGACTTCGGGCGTGCCGGTGCCGGGCGCGAAGGCGGGGTCGAGGCTGTCGACATCGAACGAGACATAGGTCGGCCCCTCGCCCACAACCGCGCGGGCCTTCGCGATGACCGCCTCGGGACCCATGGCGGCGAACTCCTCAGCATGGATCACGGTCATGCCGCTCTCGTAGGAGAACTCCCAGAGATACTCCGCGCCGCCGCGGATGCCGATCTGGATGGTCCGCGCAGGATCGAGCACGCCGTCGAGCACCGCGTTGCGGAAGGGGCCGCCATGGTGGAACTTCGAGCCCTCGTAGGGCCCGGACGTGTCGGCGTGGGCATCAATGTGGACCATGCCGACGGGGCGGGCGGCGCCGACGGCGCGCAGGATCGAGTAGCTGATCGAGTGATCGCCGCCGACGGACAGGGGGATGACGCCGGCCGCGAGGACCGCGGCCGTGAAGGCCTCGATGTCGGCGTGGCACTCGGCGAGGCTGTACCGGCTCGACAGTGGGATGTCGCCGACATCCGCGACACGCAAGGATTGCAACGGCGCGCGGCGCAGCACGTGCTCGAATGGCCCGACGCGCTCGATGGCGCGCACGGCGCGCGGGCCGTTGCGCGCGCCCGCGCGGTTCGTGACGCCCAGATCCATGGGAATGCCGATCAGCGCCACGTCGAGGCCGGCGAAGCTCTCCTTGGCGGCATCCGGGCGATAGGGAGCGCCGAGCAAGGTGCCGGGATCGGCGAAGGGCCAGCGCCGACGCTGGCCGCTGAACTGCCCCGCCGCGACCCGGGCGAACTCGGGGTCATACATCTGGCCGCCCGAGGCTTCGGCATAGCGCTCGCGCAGGGCCTTGAGCTTGGTTTCGTCCATGGCACGCCTTTCCTCGAGGAGCCCCGGCGGGGCTGGACCGGCGGAGCGAACCCTGTAGGAATGGCGCGCGCGCGGCAAGTCGCCAGCCTGCAAGGGAGCCATTCCGTGGCGATCGTCAACCCCCGCCTCCTCGACACGGCGACGCCGCCGATCCCCGAAGCGAAGGCGTGGGCACGGCGGTACGGGGGCGCGCGCGGCCCGTTGATCGACCTGTCCCAGGCAGTGCCGGGCTACCCCGCCCACCACGCGTTGCTCAAGCGTATCGCGCAGGCGACCGCCGACTCCGCCACGGCCTCCTACGGCCCGATCGAGGGCGACGGGGTGCTCCGCGAGGCCTATGCGGCGCATCTGTCGCAGGTGTACGGGACGCGGATCGTCGCGGACGAGACGGCAATCACGGCAGGCTGCAACATGGCGTTCTTCGTCGCCATGCTGGCCATCGCAAAGGCCGGAGACGCGATCCTGCTGCCAGCGCCGTGGTACTTCAACCACGAGATGGCGCTGACGATGACGGGCATCGAGGCGCGGCCCCTGCCCTGCGACCCGGCGGCCGGCTTCGTGCCCGATCCCCATGCCGCCGAAGCGATGCTCGACCCGCGGGTGCGCGCGATCGTGCTGGTCACGCCGAACAATCCCACGGGGGCGGTCTATCCGCCCGACACGATCGCCCGCTTCGCCGATCTGTGCCGCCGGCGCGGCCTGTGGCTGGTGCTGGACGAGACCTACCGTGACTTCCTGCCGCAGGACGCCAGCCGCCCCCACGGCGTGCTGGCGGACCCGGACTGGCGGGACGTCGTGATCGGCCTCTACAGCTTTTCCAAGAGCTACTGCGTGCCAGGCCACCGCCTCGGCGCCATCGTGGCCGGGCGTCCCCTGCTGGACCAGATCGGCAAGGTCCTCGACACGGTGCAGATCTGCCCGCCGCGCGCCGCGCAGGCGGCCGTCGCCTGGGGGATCGACGCGCTGCGCGACTGGCGCGACGGCAACCGGCTGGAGATCGAGCGGCGGGCGCAGGCGTTCACGTCCGCGATGGGACAGGCGCCGGGCTGGCGGGTGGATTCCGTGGGCGCCTATTTCGCCTTCGTCGCGCATCCTTTTCCCGAGGCCGGCGCTCCCGCCGTCGCGGAGAGGCTG
>JAIYAB010000027.1 GCA_027489275.1 Hyphomicrobiales bacterium | reverse complement strand
GCTGGTCGAATTGCGGGGCATCATTCTTGAGCAGCTTGTCGAGGTTCCAGACAATCGCCTCGGCGGTCAGCGTCGAGCCATCATGGAACTTCACGCCCTCGCGGATCTTGAAGATCCACTTGTTCTTGTCCGTGGCATCGACGGTCCAGCTCGCGGCAAGGCCGGGGATCAGCGTGGAGGGCTTGTCCGCCTTGGTGAGGTCCCAGTGCACGAGCGCGTCGTACACGGTCAGGCCCATGAAGCGCTGGCCTTCGCCGCCCTGGTCGGGTTGGCCGGTCGTCAGCGGAATGTCCGACGCCGTCATGCCGATGCGGAGCGTGCCTTGCGCCAGCGCCGGTGAGGCGAGGGCGATGGCGGACACGAAGGACAGAAAGGCGAGGGTGCGCATGAAGGGTATGTCCTGGAACGGAGTGGCGGGAACGCAAACGGAACGCCCCGGCCCATGACGGGCCGGGGCGGCGGTCGGTCAGTCGATCGACATCGGCGCGATGTCGATGAACCAGCTCTTCGGCTGCACGACGCCCTTGACCTTGGCGGACATGGCGCGCGGGCCGACGTCGTGGGCCACCCACAGGAAGGGCGCCTCCTCGACGATGCGCTTGTGCAGGTTGGCGAGCGCGGCGTCGCGCTCCTTGGCGTCGAAGGTCGACCGAGCCTTGGCGATCAGGCCGTCGAACTCGTCATTGCCGAAATAGCCCCAGTTGTTCGACACCGGCGGGAACGTCTTCGTCGAGACGAAGCGCACCATCGCGAAGAACGGGTCCATCGTGGCGAACGTCACGTTGATCGCGTTGGCGCCGCGAGCCTTCGGGTCCTTGGCGCCTTCGCGCCAGTTGGTGAAGACCGCGTTCCATTCGATCACGTCGAGCTCGACGTCGAAGAAGCACTCCTTGAGCGCCTGCTGCAGGAACTCGTTCATCGGTATCGGCTGCATCTGGCCGGAGCCCGAGGCGGAGGTGAGCACCTTCACCTTGAGCGGCTTCGACGCCGAGTAGCCGGCCTCGGTCATCAGCTTCTTGGCCGTGGCCGGGTCGTACTTGATGTCGAAGGTGGGGTTGCCCCACCAGGGATGGTCCGGCGAGACGGAGCCCTTCGGCACGCCCATCATGCCGCTCAGCAGCGTCTTCAGCTCCTCGCGGTTGACGCATAGGTTGGCGGCGTGGCGGGCGCGCTTGTCAAGCCACGGCGAGCCGTCGGCGAAGGAGAACTGCCACGGCCACACGTGCGGCTGCGGGTTCGAGTAGATCTTGAAGCCGCGCGAGGTGATCTGCGCCATCGCGTCGGGGGCGGGCGCCTCGACCCAGTCGGCCTGTCCGGACAGCAGCGCCGCGGTGCGGGCGTTCGCGTCGGCGAGCGGCAGCAGGACGACGCGGTCCACCTTCGGGGTGCGCGCCGGATCCCAGTAGCCCTTGTTGGCCACCATCTCGAAACGCTCGCGCGGCACGAGGCGCACGCCGCGGAACGGGCCGGTGCCCGACGGCTCGGCCGCGAACGCCACCCACGCCTGCTGCGCGCGCTGGACCGGGTCGGTCACGGACGCCGGCACGGCCGCCAGCTTGGCCGCCCAATGGGTCGGCGAGGCCATGAACAGGTTCGTCAGGTTGATCGGCAGGAACGAGTCCGGCTCGGACGTCGTGAGCTCGACCGTCAGGTCGTCGATCTTGCGGGCCGTGCGCAGCGTGGGCATGCGCGAGACGGTAACGCCCACCTGGCTCGGGTCGAAATGCGCCGCTTCCTTCTTCAGGACCTTCTCGACGTTCCACACCACGGCGTCGGCGTTGAAGGGGCTGCCATCGTGAAACTTCACGCCGGGCCGCAGCTTGAACGTCCATTTCGTCTTGTCGGCAGCGTCGACCGACCATTCGGTGGCCAGACCCGGGATGACGACGCTCGGCTTGTCTGCTGAGCTCAGGTCCCAATGTGTCAGGGCGTCGTACATCGGAATGCCGGTGAAGCGGTTCCCCTCGAAACCCTGGTCCGGCTGGCCATGCGTGCGCGGAACGTCCGCGGCGGTCATGCCGATGCGAAGGGTCTTCTCCTGCGCCAGGGCCGACCCGACGAGCATGGTGGTCGACAGAATGGCCGCGGCGACGCCGCTGGTCACGATCTTCATATGATCCCTTCTCCCGCTTGCTTGGCCGTTTACAAAATGCCGGCCTTCGTATTCATCCGCATTGCGACCGCAAGCTTTGTGCCAGCGCGCCGACAGGGGCTTGGCCGGTGGATCAGAGGGGCGGAGACGGCAGAACTGCCGGCGCTTCAGGCAGATGAATAAAGTTTAGGCAGATCACATGCGGCTTTTGATAATCAACCCGAATACGACGACCGCTGTGACCGACAAGGTCGTCGCAGCGGCGCAGCAGGTAATTCCCGGCGTCGACATCGTCGGCTGCACCGGCCGGTTCGGAGCGGCCTACATTTCGAGCCGCGCCAGCTTCGCGGTGGCCGGTCACGCCGCGCTGGACTGTCTCGCCGAGCACGGACCGAGCGCGGACGCCGTGTTGCTCGCATGCTTCGGTGATCCCGGCCTCGACGCATTGCGCGAGGTGTCGCCTGTCCCCGTCATCGGCCTCGTGGAGGCCGCTTGCCGCGAGGCGTCCGAAGGAGGTCGGCGCTATGCGATCGTGACCGGCGGCGAGCGTTGGTCGCCGATGCTGCGCGAGATGATCCGGATGCGGGGGCTGGAGGAGGGCCTCGTGGCAATCCACACGGTCGCGCCCACCGGCGGTCAGATCGCGGAGGATCCTGACGGCGCGCTGGACCTATTGGCGTCCAGTTGCAGCCATTGCGCGCACCGTTACGGCGCAGATGCGGTGATCCTCGGTGGCGCGGGCCTCCTCGGGTTGGCCGCTCGCATCAAACCGCGCGTCGCCGCTCAGACCAACGCGCGGGTGCTATGCTCCGTCGAGGCCGGTCTGCGCGAGGCGGCTCGAGCGGTTGCGTCGCGCGTCCGCGCGGAAACCGCCACCACCGTCCCGACGCCCTCCGTCGGGCTCTCGCCGGCGCTCGCCGGCCTGTTCGGAACCGGCCGCCTGCGCGGCTGACCACTCAGCCGCGCAGCAGTTCACGCGGGTCGACGGGAAGCCCGCGCTGCATGCTCTCCACCGCCGCAGCGCCTGTCAGCATGGCAGTCACGCCGGCCTCCAATCCCGCCCTTTGGCCAAGCGGATCGGCCGTCTCCGGCCGGAACAACATGTCCCGCAACCGGTCATCCCCGCCGAAATGCCCCCCCTCAGCATGCCTCATCCAGATTCGATCGGGACGATCTGAGAAGGAGCGGACGAGGAGGATCTGGTCAGCCGGCGGCTCGACCCACGGCTGCTTTTCGTATTGGCGGACCTCTATACGTCCCCGAGTGCCGTTAAAGGCGAGGTGATAACCTTCAACCGGCATCGCGGCATTCAGTGAATACGAGACCTGGACGCCGTTCTCGAACAGGATGGCAGCCGACATAGTATCCGGAATATCGATGTCTTCCCGGAACACGCAGCCGTCACGCAGGTAGCCGTCCGCGCCGGAAGGCTCCTCGTACAGCATGTCGAGCCAGGGATCCGCCCCGATATCGAGATGAAAGTCGCAAACCTCTGCATGCGGGCAAACCTTGCAACGCGGCCCGCGGAACAGGCCATTCCGGCCGTAAACCTTGAGATCCCCCTGAGCAAAGACGCGAACCGGAGACGAGGCTAGGTACCAGTTCAAGAGGTCGAAATGATGTGTCGCCTTGTGGACGAAGAGGCTACCGGAGTTCGCTGTATAGGCATGCCAGCGGCGGAAATAGTCAGCGCCATGTCTGGTATCCAGATACCAGTGGAAATCCACGGATGTGATGTCGCCGATCGCCCGTTCGAGAAGCAACTGCTTGATCCGCGTCGCCGTCGGCGCGTAGCGATAGTTGAAGGTCACGTCGATCCGCCTGCCGGTGCGCGATTGGGCCTCGAGGATTCGGCGCGCCTTGGCCGCCGTGGTGGTCAGCGGCTTCTCGGTGATGACGTCGATGCCGGCCTCCAAAGCCCTCACGATGAAGTCGTCATGCGTGCTGTCCGGGGTACATACTATGACCCGCTGCGGCCTCGTTTCGCGCAACATGGCGTCGAAATCGGTGAAGACAGGCGCGTCCGACGCGCCCATGGCTTCGCGGGCTTTAGCGAGACGCAGCGGGTTGATGTCGCACAGGCCCACCATTTCAACCGTGTCGAACCAGCCGGCCAGCAGTTCCTTCCCCCACATGCTCGTACCGCGGTGGCCGGTGCCGACGATGGCGACGCGGTGCTTGTTGCTGGTTGGACGGCTCATGCGGTGAACATCCCATCGTCTCGAAAGGTAGGGCAGGATCTGTCAGGGCTTCTTCAGCCAGGCCAGGACGACGTCGGCCATGTGGTCCCCCCAGCGGGCGAGGTGCCTAGGGTCGAGGAGATCGCGGTCGAAGGAGACAGACAGGGTGTAGCGGTTGCACAGTGCGAACCAACCGATTCCCGTCATGGTGACGTAGACGTCGACCGGGTCGAGGCCGGAGCGAAACACGCCGGACGTCGCGCCGCGCGACAGCAGATCGTCCAACACGCCGACGAGGGGCGAGTTGACTCGCGGCGCCCAACTCGCCTGCTTCAACACGCGAGCCTTGTTCATGTTTTCGGTCGCGAGAAGGCTCAGGAATTCGGGATGGTCGAGGAAGTATCGCCAGGTGAAATGGGCAAGATCCCGCATCCCATCCACCGGATCGCGGTCGCCGAGCTCGAGTTTCTGCTCGGCGGAGCGGATCCCCCGATAGATTTCCTGCAGGACCCGCTCGTAGAGCGCGTCCTTGTCGCCGAAATAATGGTAGAGCATCCTCTTGTTGACGCTGGCCCGGTCAGCGATGGCGTCGATCCGGGCGCCGCCGTAGCCTTTCTCGGAGAACTCCGACGTTGCGGCGGCCAGGATCGCGGCGCTGGTGCGCTCCGGATCGCGGGTCGTGCGGGCCCGCGCTGGCTGTCGCGAAGGTGTCGGCCGCTCGCCCGGACGATCCCGGGCAAGCGTTCGCGCCGGGGTCGCGCGCTTCGCCGCGCGGGCGGTTTTCGTCCGAACCGTCACCTTTTCCCGCGGCACGCGCATTTCTCCCCGACCGAGCCGTCCGCGCTTTGTTGACAGCGCCTGCAAACCGGCTAGGCTTGTAACCAACTGGTTATAAACGCGGCACGCCGATGGCCGCAAGTCAGTTGGCAACGAGCGCCTAAGGCGCAGACTTTTGGGGAGAGAAACGCGATGTCGGGTCCGACACTGACGAGGCGCAGCCTGCTGGCTGCGGGTACCGGGGCGATTGCGCTGGCGGCGGGGGGTGTCCCGGCAATGGCGCAGGCGACCAAGAAGGTGCGCATGTACTGGTGGGGCTCCAAGGAGCGCGCCGATCGTACGATCAAGGCGAACAGCCTCTACACCGCGAAGAACCCGTCCATCACCATCGAGGGCGAAACGCTGGGCTGGGGCGACTACTGGCCGCGCATGGCCACCCAGGCCGCCGGTCGCAACCTGCCCGACGTGATCCAGATGGATTACCGCTACATCTTCGAGTATGCCCGCCGCGGCGCTCTCCTGCCGCTCGATGAGTTCGTGCCGAAGACGCTGGCGATCAGCGACTTCGGCAAAGCCGCGACCGATTGCGGCCGCGTCGACGGCAAGCTCTACGGCATCAACTTGGGCATGAACTCGTCCACGGTGCTGTACATGCGCGACGTGTTCGCGCAGGCCGGCGTCAAGGCGCCGAACCACCAGATGAGCTGGAAAGAGTTCGCCGCCGCGTCGGCCGAGCTCACCAAGGCCGCTAAGCGCGACGGCTTCTATGGCACGCAGGACGGCGGCGGCGTCGAGCCGGCGTTCGAAGGCTGGCTGCGCACGCGCGGCAAGGAACTCTACAATGGCGACGACAAGCTCGGCTTCACCGCCGAGGACGCCGGCGAATGGTTCGCGATGTGGGACGAGATGCGCAAGTCCAAGGCCTGCGTTCCGGCGGACGTGCAGGCGCTCGACAAGCTCTCGCCCGACTCCAGCATGATCGTGCTCAACAAGGCTGCGGTCTGCTTCGCCCACTCCAACCAGCTCGTCGCCTATCAGGTCCTCACCAAGGACAAGCTGGGCATGAGCATGTACCCGAACATCGGCCCCGGCTCGAAGCTCGGCCACTACCTGAAGCCGTCGATGCTCTGGAGCATCGCGGCGACGACCAAGAACGCCGAGGACGCCGCGAAGATCGTCAACTTCTATGTTGCCGAGGCGGAGGGCGCCAAGGCGATCGGGGTGGAACGTGGCGTGCCGGCCTCCGCGGCCATGCGCGCGGCAATCAGCTCCGACCTCGACGAGCTCGGCAAGATGATGGTGGACTATATCTCTTTCGTCTCCGACAAGGTCGGCGCGCTGCCGCCGCCGCCCCCCAAGGGCGCCGGCGAGATCGCCTTCCTGCTAAAGCGGATCAACGAGGAGGTCGGCTTCAACAAGACCAAGGTCGCCGACAGCGGCAAGGCCTTCGTCACCGAGGCGCAGTCGATCCTGGCCCGGGGCTGACCCGTGACGGTTGCGAGCATCGACAGCGGCGGCCGAAAGGCCGCCGCACTCGCTCCGCGTCGCCGGAGCCTGCAGTCCGGCGCGGCAGGGTACATGTTCCTGCTGCCCTGGCTCGCGGGCTTCTTCCTGCTGACGCTCGGGCCGACGCTCGCATCCCTCGTTCTGTCGTTCACGAACTTCGATCTGATCCAGGCGCCGCGCTGGGTCGGAACGGCGAACTACGAGCGCATCGCCACCGCCGACGCCAAGTTCTGGCGCTCGATGTGGGTGACGTTCCTCTACGTCATCATGTCCGTACCGCTGAAGCTCGCCTTCGCGCTCGGCGTGGCAATGATGCTCAACCGCGGAATCCAGGGCCTGCCGCTCTATCGCGCGCTGTTCTACCTCCCCTCGCTGCTGGGCGCGTCCGTCGCCATCGCGGTGCTCTGGCGCAAGCTCTTTGCCGGAGACGGGCTGCTCAACCAGTTTCTCGCCATGTTCGGCTTCGAGGGGCCGAGCTGGGTGTCGAACCCCGACTATGCGCTCTACACGCTGGTGGTGCTGTCGATCTGGCAGTTCGGCTCGCCGATGATCATCTTCCTCGCCGGCCTGCGCCAGATCCCGCAAGACATGTACGAGGCCGCAAGCCTCGACGGGGCGAGCCCGCTCCGCCAGTTCGTGAAGATCACGCTGCCACTGCTGACGCCGGTGATCTTCTTCAACGCCATCGTGCAGACGATCGACGCGTTCAAGGCGTTCACCCCGGCCTTCATCATATCCGAGGGCACGGGCGGTCCCGTCGATTCGACGCTGTTCTACACCCTCTACCTCTACCAGGAGGCGTTTGGGTACCTGCGTATGGGCTACGCGTCGGCGCTCGCATGGGTGCTCGTGGTCATCGTGGCGGTGTTCACGGCGTTCTCGTTCCTCACGTCGCGCTACTGGGTGCACTATGACGACTGACGCGATTCCGCGCGGCGGTCGCCGGCGTAGCACCGGGTCGTCGCTGGCCGTCCATGCCGCGCTCTGCTTTGCGTCGCTCGTGATGCTCTACCCGCTGCTGTGGATGCTCGCCTCCTCGTTCAAGGACGAGGCGGAGATCTTCGCGCACGGGGTTTCGATCTTCCCGACGAGCTGGACGCTCGACGCCTACCGGCGCGGTTGGGAAGGCCTGACCGTCACCTTCGACGTGTTCTTCTGGAACTCGGCGGTCATCTCCATCCTGAGCGTCATCGGCAACGTGGTGAGCTGCTCGCTGGCCGCCTACGCCTTCGCGCGGCTGCAGTTCAAGGGCCGGAACTTCTGGTTCGCGCTGATGCTGGGCACGCTGATGCTGCCCTACCACGCCACTCTCATACCGCAGTACGTGCTGTTCCTGCACCTCGACTGGGTGAACACGATCCTGCCGCTCGTGGTGCCGAAGTTCATGGCGGTGGACGCCTTCTTCATCTTCCTGATGGTGCAGTTTTTCCGCGGCATCCCGCGCGAACTGGATGAGGCCGCGAAGATGGACGGCTGCGGCCCGTGGCGCATCTACTGGAAGATCATGCTGCCCCTGTCGCTGCCGGTGATGGCGACGGCTGCGATTTTCTCCTTCATCTGGACGTGGGACGAGTTCTTCGCGCCGCTCATCTACCTGAACGACATGGGCTCCTACACCGTCCAGCTGGGCCTGCGCGCTTTCGTCGACTCGAGCGGCAAGTCGGATTTCGGAGCCCTGTTCGCGATGTCCGTGCTCACGCTGGTGCCGGTCTTCGTCTTCTTCATCTTTTTCCAGCGCCTTCTCATCGAAGGCATTGCCACCACCGGCATGAAGCGCTGAGGCAAATCCCATGTCCCTGTTCAAGTTTGCCGTCATTGGCATCAATCACGACCACATCCACGGCCAGGTGGAGGCTATGGTCGGCGCGGGCTGCGAGTTCGCGGGCTTCCATGCGCCAGAGGACGAACTCGCCGCCGCGTTTATGCAGAAATGGCCGGCGGCAAAGCGCATCGACGACAAGCGCAGGATCCTCGAAGACGAGTCGATCCGCCTCGTGGTCAGTGCCGGGATCCCCGGCGATCGTGCGGCGACCGGGCTGGAGGCGATGCGCCACGGCAAGGACTACATGGTCGACAAGCCGGGCATGATCTCGCTTGAAGAGCTCGCCGAGGTCCGCCGCGTCCAGGCCGAGACGAAGCGCATCTACTCCGTGCTCTATTCCGAACACTACGCACAGCCTTCCACGGTGAAGGCCGGCGACCTGGTGCAGCAGGGCGCGATCGGCAAGGTCATCCACACCGTGGGCCTCGGCCCGCATCGCATCCGCAAGGACCAGCGCCCGCCGTGGTTCTTCAACCGCGCGCGCTACGGCGGCATCCTCACCGACATCGGCTCGCATCAGGCGGAGCAGTTCCTGTTCTTCACCGGCGCCAGCGCGGCACGGGTGAAGTCGGCGACGGTCGGCAATCGCGCCAACGCCGACAAGCCGGGGCTACAGGACTTCGGCGACATGCATTTCGAGACCGAGGGCGCGACGGGCTATGTCCGTCTCGACTGGTTCACCCCGGACGGCCTGCCGACCTGGGGCGACGGCCGGCTGTTCCTGCTGGGCACCGAGGGCACCATCGAGCTTCGGAAATACGTCGACGTGTCGGGTCGGCCGGGGACCGATCACCTTTTCCTCGTTGACCGCAAGGGCATGCGCCACATCGACTGTGCTTCGGTCGAACTGCCGTACGGTCGACAGCTCGCGCGCGACATCCTCGAACGCACAGAGACCCACATGACCCAGGCGCACTGCTTCCGCTCCATGGAACTGGCGCTAAAGGCGCAGGCGCTTGCCGAGGGCAAACCCGTCGATCCGACGGTCTGAGGCGGGTTCATGAACACGATCAAGACCGTTGCCGTCGTCGGGCTGGGCATCGGCCGCTCCCACCTCCTCGAAGGCTATGCCAACCACAAGGACAAGTTCCGGGTGCTGGCGCTCTGCGACCTCGACGAGGCGCGCCTTGCCAAGGTCGGCGACGAATTCGGCGTGAAGCGCCGAATGACGTCGTTCGACGCGGTGCTGGCGATGCCGGATGTCGATATTGTCGACGTCTGCACGCCGCCGATGATCCACAAGCCGCAGGTTCTCGCCGCGCTCGCGGCAGGCAAGCACGTCGTCTGTGAGAAGCCGCTCGTCGGCTCGCTGGCGGATGTGGATGCCGTCGTTGCGGCCGAGAAGATCGCCCGCGGGCGCGTGATGCCGATCTTCCAGTATCGCTGGGGCACGGGCTTCCGGAAGGCGCTGCGTATCGTGCGCGACGGCTTTGCCGGCAAGCCCTACGCGGCGACAGCCGAGACGCACTGGAAGCGTGCGGCCGACTATTATTCGGTGCCGTGGCGCGGGCGCTACGACACCGAACTGGGCGGCGTACTGCTGACGCAAGCGATCCACCTTCACGACATGATGTGTGAGTTGATGGGACCGATCGCCTCGCTCAGCGCGTACACCGCGACGCGGGTCAACCCGATCGAGGTGGAAGACTGCGCCGCTGCCGCCCTGCGTTTCGAATCCGGTGCCGTGGGCACGCTCTCCGCAACGCTGGGTGGCGCCAACGAGATCAGCCGGCTGCGCTTGACCTTCGAACACGTCACCATCGAGAGCGGGCTGGAGGCGTACGCGCCCGGCAACGACCCGTGGACCTTCATCGCCCGCAGTCCGGCCCGGCAGAACGAGCTCGATGCTCTGGTGGCGTCGGTCACGCCGGTGAGGCCGCGCTTCGAGGGGCAGATGGAGGACTACCACGCCGCGCTCGTGGCCGGTGCACCGCCCCCGGTAACGCTTGCCGACGCGCGCCGGTCGCTCGAACTGATCACCGCCCTCTATGACTCCGCCGAGCGCGAGTCCGTCGTACGGCTGCCTTTGCCTTCGGACCATCCGAAGGCCGGCAGCTGGCGTCCCAGCCGCTGAAGAGGGAGCACCCCGTGGCTCGCGTCGACCTCGAGACTGTCTTCAAGCGCTACGCCGAGGTGGAGGTCATCCACGGCGTCGACCTCACCATCGACCCCGGCGAGTTCGTCGTCTTCGTCGGCCCCTCGGGCTGCGGCAAGTCCACTCTGCTGCGCATGATCGCGGGGCTGGAAGACATCAGCGGCGGCACGCTGCGCATCGATGGCGAGCCGATGAACGACGTGCCGCCCGCCAAGCGCGGCATTGCGATGGTGTTCCAGAGCTACGCTCTCTATCCGCATATGAGCGTCTACAAGAATCTCGCCTTCGGTCTCGAGACGGCGCGCATGCCCAAGGCCGAGATCGAGAAGCGCGTGCGGGCAGCTGCGCGGATCCTGCAGATCGATCCGCTTCTCGAGCTCAAACCCAAGGCGCTCTCGGGCGGTCAGCGCCAGCGCGTCGCTATCGGCCGCGCGATCGTGCGCGAACCGCGGCTCTTCCTGTTCGACGAGCCGTTGTCGAATCTCGACGCGGAGCTGCGCGTGCAGATGCGAGTGGAAATCGCCAAGCTGCACAAGGATCTCGGCGTCACGATGATCTACGTGACGCATGACCAGGTCGAAGCCATGACCATGGCGGACAAGATCGTCGTGCTGCGCTCGGGTGTCGTCGAGCAGGTCGGCCGACCGCTCGACCTCTACAACCGCCCAGCCAACCAGTTCGTGGCGGGCTTCATCGGCTCGCCGAAGATGAACTTCCTGAACGCATCGCTGCGGTCGGCGAGCGGGCAGGGGGCGTCAATCGCGTTGAACGGCCGCGGGCTCGACCTGCCGGGCCAGCGTGCCGCCGCGCCGGGACCGGTGGTGCTCGGCGTACGGCCCGAACACCTCACCGTCACGCCGTCGCCCGGCGCCGTAGCGCTCGGGGACGCGAAGGTCGTGATCGTCGAGCATCTCGGTGGCGAAACGATCGTTTACGCGACGCTGCAGGACGGCCAGCCCGTTACCGTGTCGCTGCAGGGCCAACGCGACGTCGGCGGCGATAGCGCGATCGCAGTCTACGCCGATCCCGCTACCTGCCACCTGTTCGACGCCACCGGCGCCAGCCTGAGGGCCTAGCGGCCGGCGCGAGGACGCGTGATCGCCGGCCGCCTCACGCCGCCGGCTTCTTCACCGCCGCCAGCAGCTTCGCCTCGGGCGAGCGCTTGTAATGCGGGTCGAGCGGATAACAACCCGAGACGATCCCGTTGCGCGGGGCGGTTGTGCAGTCGCTGAAGGTTCGACAGACCAGCTTCTTGCGGAACGGCCGACCTTCCAGCACGTCGCGCGCGAGCTCAGGGTAGGACAGCATCATGCGTCCGAGGCCGATGGAGTCCGCCATGCCGAGCCGGATGACCGCCTGCGCCACGTTCGGCAGATACTCCTGAAGGTAGGTGTAGCCGCTGCCCACGAAACACAGGCCGGGAAACTTCGCCTTCAGGTCCCGCACCAGCGCGATGTGACGCATCACGCCCGCCAGTGGTTCCTCCGGCGGCGCGTAGCCGTCCGACGGCGGGTAAATCGCCGGACGGATGAGGTGGGGCGTGTAGTACGGGCTGCCGGCAGTGATGTTGATCAACTTGACGTCCATCGCATCGAGCATCGCCAGCAGGGCCAGCGGCTCGGCAAGGTCGGCGGTGTCGGGAGCGTTCGGGTCGGCGCCGAAGGCGTAGGGGTAGGGCAGGCCGACGTCCTCGGGGATGCCCGGCCCCAGCGCGCCGGGCACGGACAGGGCGGGGTCCGGCTTGAAGGGCACGAAGTCGACTGCGCTGAGGCGCACGCCGATGGCGAGGCCCGGCGCCTCGGCGCGGATGCCCTCGATGATCTCGCGCATGAAGCGGGTGCGGTTCTCGAAGCTGCCGCCGTAGCGACCAGGGCGGTCGACGGCCGTCAGCAGCTCGTGGCCGAGATAGCCGTGGCAGTGCTTCACGTCGACGAACTGGAAGCCGCAGTCGCGGGCGAGCCTCGCTGCGCGGACGAAGTCCTCGACGAGGCGGGCGATGTCGTCGTCGCTCATCAGCGGCCAGTCGTCCGGAACCCTATACTTGCGGTCGAGCAGGGGATGCCGGTAGGCGATCATCGGCTCGAAGCGCTTGTGGTCGTTCGGCTTGCAGAACCGCCCCGAATGTGTGAGCTGCAGGCCGATCAGCAGGCCGCGGTCGTCGCCCATGGCCTGCCGGTGCGACGCCACCAGCGTCTCGCGCAGGCCGGCGATGGCGCCGGATGTAGCGGGCGTGAGAATGAGCTGGTTCGGGTTGGCACGGCCGTCGTGGCGCACGGCCACGGCCTCGCCGCCCCAGATCAGCTTGGCACCGCTGTCGCCGAAGCGCTGCCAGCGCCGGACGGTGTTGGGAGAGGGCGTGCCGTCGGTCTCGCCGTCCCAACCCTCCATGGGATTGACAGCGAAGCGGTTGCCGACCTCGAAACCGGCAACCGAGAGGGGTTGCGCCAACGGCGAGCCGGGACCGTGCTCGACGGTCTCGTCGCAGGGCAAGTCGATGCCGATGCCGCCCAGATAGCCCTTCAGCGCCTCGACCGAGCCGATTGACCCGACCTTCGGATACTCACCGAACTTCATGCCCGCGTTCCCCCGTAATTCACCGGACGGTTACACCAGACGGCGGCGCTGTCAAAAGGTTCGATCGGCAAGTCGGGAACGTCCGCCCGCGCCGGAGCGGGGGCGCATAGGAGCGGCGTCGCTGGGCGGGCGATCAGGCGCCCTTGAGCCGTGCGGTCCACGCGGCGTCCTCGACCATGGCGGCAAAGGTCCAGCGCGGGCGGACGCCGAGCGCCTCGATCGCAGCCTTGCGGCAAGTGACGTAGTTCACCGCCGCGACCGGCAGTCGCACGTCGACTATGGGCAGCCCGGTGACGGCCTGCAGGTGGGCGACGGCCACGTCGAAGGCGATTGCCTCCTCTGTACCAAGGTTGAGGGTCCGCCCCGCGGCCTTCGGGCTTTCCATCGCTGCGAGTATCCCGGCGACGAGGTCGCGCGTGTCGGTGATCGGCATCCGGAAGACGGTGCCGTCCCGGCCGCGGCTGATCAGCAGCTTCTCCGTGCCGTCATCGTGCGAGGTGAGGGCATCCACCACGGCCGTGTTGCCGAAGGCCGCCTGCTGGCGGAGGCGCGCACGGAGATAGAAGCGGGGGCCTGAGAAGAAGCTGTCGGGATCGAGCAACTCCGTGGCGTCCTGCGTGTGCGAGAAGCGCAGGATGACCGTCTCCATCCCGGTAGTGCGTGCGAAGAAGGCCACCATCTCCTCTCCCAGCAGCTTGGTCAGCCCGTAGATGCTGCGCGGCTGGGTTGGATGGTCCTCGGCGATGGGCAGGGAGAGCGGCGCGGTCTCGGGATAGACCTCGCCGCTGGACGCGAACACGAAGCGCCGGACGTTTGCCTGCGCGGCGGCGCGCAGCAGCACGAATGTCCCGGTGACGTTGGCGTCGTGCAGGCGCTGCGCGTCGCTCGCGACCCAGGACATGTAGGCGCCGGCATGGACCACCACGTCCGCGCCCTCGACCGCCGCAGCGCTGGCTGCAGCGTCATCGAAGGTTCCGGTTACGTGCCGCAGCCGGGGATGCTCGAGCGACGACGTCGCGATGTCGAAGCTCGTCACGGCATCTCCGCGCGCGAGCAGGTCGCTGATCAGCCGACGTCCGACGCGGCCGGCGCCGCCGGTTACCAGGACCTGCATGGGATGGTTCTCTCCTCGATGTCTATTTCACGCTGCCGGCCGACAGCCCGCTCACCAGGAACGGTTCGAGCAGCAGGAAAAGAATGAAAACCGGCAGCATGGACAGCGTCCCCGCCGCCATCAGGCCCGGCCAGTCAACGTTGTGTTCGCCGACGAAGGACGCGAGGCCGGTCGTCACAGTCCACAGGCGTGGATCGGTCACGAGTGTGCGCGCGAAGACGAAATCCGCCCAGGCGACGATGAACAGGTAAACAGCGCAGGCCGCGATGCCCGGCTTGGCCGCCGGCAGGACGACGTACCAGAGCGCCTGCATTCGGTTGCAGCCATCGATCCGTGCGGCCGCGTCCATGTCGGGCGGGATCCCGTCGAAGAAGCCCTTCATCATCCAGGTCGCGAAGGGAACGCCGACGGAGGTGTTCGCGATGACGAGCGCCAGCCGATTGTTGACCAGTCCGGCATTGGCGAACATGATGTAGAAGGGGATGACGATCAGGCTGCCCGGCAGCATCTTGCTGACCAGCAGCGTCAGCCCCGATGCCTCCTGCGCCCGGCTGCGAAAGCGCGACAGGCTGTAGCCAGCGAGCGTCGCGATGACGAGACTAAGCGCCACCGACGCGCACGCGACGACGACGCTGTTGACGAGCCATGTTCCGACCGGACGGCGACCTAAAACGCCCGCGTAGGCCGCGAAGGTCATGTCACTCCACTGCGGGATCAGCGGCGGGCTGCGAGAGAGCACGATGTGCGAGGGCACCGACGCCGTGACCAACATCCAGTAGATGGGAAACAGGATGATCCCAGTCAGGACCACTGCCGCGAGGCTCAGGCGCAACTCGCGCATCAGAAAAACTCCTTCTGCAGCGGGCGCCGCGCCGCAAGCACCAGCACCATCGCGAAAGCCAGCATCACCATGCCGAGCACGCAGGCACGCCCGATCTCGAAATAGGAGAAGGCTTCCTGGTAGGCCCGGATGCCCAGCGTCTCGGTGGCCCGGTACGGCCCCCCGCCTGTGGTCGCGAAGATGATGTCGAACTCCCGGAAGGCCCACAGCGTGTTCAACACCAGCGCCAGCACGGCCGCGCCGCGGACGGCGGGCCATGTGACAAATCGCAGCCTTTGCAAGCGGTTCGCGCCATCCATTCGCGCGGCTTCGTAGAGTTCTTCCGGCACCGCCTGGAGGGCGGCGAGGATGGTGAGAGTGAAGAACGGCATGCTCTTCCAGATCGTCGGCGCGATCACGGCGGCCATGGCTGTGCGCTCGTCGGTGAACCACGCGACGTCGCGGCTGATGAGGCCGAGGTCGCGAAGCGCCGCGTTGACGATCCCGTAGGACGCATCGAGCAGCCAGAGGAACAGCACGCTGACGAGCACGCCCGGCACGGCCCACGGCAGCAGCGCGAGGCTGCGCAGCCAACGCCGGCCGGGGAACCGCTCGTTCAGCAGGAGCGCGAAGGCGAAGCCGCCGAGGAAGGCAGGCCCCATCGAGCCGGCGGTGTAGACGAGCGTCGTCACGGCGCTCGCCCAGGTCGCGGGATCGGAGAGCACGTCGCGGTAGTGGGACAGCCCGAGCGGAAGGCCCGAGCTGTCAAGGAAGTTCATGCTCTTGCCCTCGCGAAGGCTGAGCATGACGACGAGGTACATCGGGTAGAGGATGAGGAGGCCGGTTGCGACGAGCGCCGGCGCAAGCAGCACGAAGGCGAAACGCCGATCCTCGCGTTCCATCCTCGAAATAGGCCGCGCCATGCCCATCGTCCGCGCCTCCCCGGTCCGGACCTACTTCAGAGGCACCCGCCGCTCGAGCTCGTCCTGAAGCTGTTTCAGGATCTGCTCGGTCGGCGTCTCCGTGTTGACGAGGCGGATGCCGCCTTCGCCGACGAGCTTGGCGATCTGCGCGTAGCCGAGCTGCGCCGCCGGCGCGGTCGGGAACAGGTTCTCCGCCTTGCTGGCCGCTGCCAGCGCCGTCGCCAGCATCGGATCGGACGCGACCGCCGGGTCGGACGCTACGTCCTTGCGCGGCGAGGGAGACTTGACGAGTTTGAAGTATTTCGCTTGCCACTCCGGCTTCGAGATCATGTCGATGAAGCCCAGCACGAGCTTGCGCTTGGCGGGGTCGATGCCCGCGGGCACATGGATGCTGTTGGACGTGCCGCCCGCCGTGACCGGGAACGGCATCAGCCCTACGCGCAGGTGCGGCTTCACCGAGTCCGGAGCCTTGGCGAACAGCGCCGACACCCACGGCCCGTCACGCATCATCGCAATCTTGCCGTCGACGAAGAGCTGGCGCGCAGTCTCGGTCGATGTTCCCTTCGGCGCATTCCGCGCGGCGCCGCGGAAGCTCTCGATGGCCGCCACGGTCTTCGGGTCCGTTAGGTTGTAGGTGCCATCGGGCTTGAACAGCGACGCGCCGAGCCCTGTCGCCCAAGTCGACCAGTCGACGAAGATGTTCGGATGTTCCGCGGTCGTCGCGCCCCAGCCGAAGACGCCCTTGGCGGGATCGGTCGTAGCCTTGATGGCCTTCAGCAGGTCGTCGGGCGTCTTCGGCACGCCGACGCCGGCGTCCGCCAGCATCTTTTCGTTGTAGAAAAACACCATGCCATAGGCCATCAGCAGCACGCCGCGGCTCTTGCCCTCCCACACCATCTCCTTCTGGAGCGGGATGTAGGCTGCCTCGATACCGGATGACTTGACGAAATCGTCGATGTCATCGAGCCAGCCCTGCTTGGCGAAAGCGGGGAAGTTGCGCGTCGGCAGGTGCACGATGTCCGGCGGGCGCTTCGACGCGAAGCGCACCGTGGTGCGGTCGATGTAATCCTTGAAGGGGATCTGGTACTTGTTGATCCTGACACCGGGATTGGCCGCCTCGAAGGCCTTCACGGCCTCGTTCCAGAAGTCGGCCGGGCCGGGCTCCTCGGCCTGCCAGGTGGGGAATTCGAGTTCCACGGTCTGGGCCGCGACGGGCCCGGCGAGCGACGCGGCGAGTGCCGCCGCCAGAAATGTCCTGCGCTTCATGATCTGCTCCTTCTCTGTCGTTTCCTCGGTCCCGCCGGGCTTGTCGCCCGTGCAGGTCGTCAACGTGCGGCACGTCCCAGAAAGCGGTCCTCTGCCGCCAAGACGTCCGTCAGCAGCCGGTCCATCTGGGCCAAGCCGAAGGCGGTGGGTTCGATCGAAGGCGCGAGATCATGGACCTCGGCGAAACCGAGCCGCCGGGCCATGAGCCGCTTGCCGTAGCACAGCAGCCCCGGAATGCTGCGGGTCATGAAGACCACCAGCGGCAGGATCTCCTTATGGACGGCCTGCGCCGCGGCAACGCGCTCCGGATCGCCGCTCGTCAGCGCTTCGTACATGAAGACCTGCAGGGCCAGACAGTCGGGCGCGGGGATCAGGCCGGCGCCGCCGCTGTCGATAAGCGATACGAATTCGAGTCCACCATGGCCGCCGAACGCGTCGACTCGGCCGTCAAGCGCAGCGATCACCTTCGCGATGTCGACCGACCAGCCTTCGGCCTTCAGCAACGTGATCGTCGGGTGACGCTTCAGAAGGGTCGTCAACCCATCGGGCGACAGCGAGGTGGCGAGGTTCACCGGGTTGTTCTGCACGGCAACCGGCACGACTAGCGCGTCCGCGATGCTGCCGAAATGGCGCATCAGGTCGTCTTCGGTATGCCCCGCGCCGGGCGGCGGCTGCAGGATCACCCAGTCAGCCCCGTGCTCGCGGGCGAAGCGGGCGAAGGCGATCTGGTCGGCCGCGGCCGGCTCGCCGATCGTGACAGCATAGGG
>JAIYAB010000420.1 GCA_027489275.1 Hyphomicrobiales bacterium | reverse complement strand
CTGGCCTTCATGGCGCACCGCACGGCGGCCGATAAGCGCGGCCGCTCGATCTGCGAGAAGCTGAAGGAGCTGATCCCGCAGCATCTGTTCCAGATCCCGATCCAGGCGGCCATCGGCGGCAAGATCATCGCCCGCGAGACCATCTCGGCCCTGCGCAAGGACGTGACGGCGAAGTGCTACGGCGGCGACATCTCCCGCAAGCGCAAGCTCCTCGACAAGCAGAAGGAGGGCAAGAAGCGCATGCGTCAGTTCGGCCGCGTGGAAATCCCCCAGGAAGCCTTCATCGCCGCGCTGAAGATGGACAACTGAGCCCCGAAATCCGCCTCAGAACGTCCGGGACATCGACAGGATCATCGACACACCGGTCGAGGACGGCACCAGCGGAATGCCGGACTTCAAGCGCGAGTAGCCGAACTCGGCCGTCAGGGAGAAGTCGTCGACCGGCTGCCAGCTGATGTTGGCGGCCCCCCGGGTCGACTGAAGCCGCCCGTTGCCGGCCGTGTTGGGGATGTCGAGGTTCACATAGGACAGGAAGGCCGCTGAGCTCCAGCTCTCTGCGAACTGCCAGTTGGCGACGCCGGCGACGTTCCAGCCGCTGCCGCGCTCCGCGACGTCGGCCGACAGGATGGTGCCGATGGGCAGGCGGAAGGCGCTCGTCGTGGTGTTGATGCCGAGATAGCCCAGCGCCCTGTCTGCCCACGCGGCCTGCGCGATGACGTAGCTGCCGTCGTTCGCCGTCGGCAGGTCGACCTTCAGGCTGGCGAGGGCGGCGACGCCCTGGATGGCGTTCACGCCGATGTTCGACACCCGCGTCTCGCGCCACGCGGTCGAGAGGGTGAGATCGAACGGCTTCGCCGTCCAGCGGAAGCGGCCGACGAGGTCGGGCATCGTCGTGCCGCCGTAGCCGGTGAGGGTGATGCGCCGGAAGGTGTTGTCCTCGGCCGAGAACGACAGCGTCATCGCGTCGGACGGCCTCCAGACATAGCCGAGCAGCGCCGGCGACTGCGAGGATGCGAGTGCGCGGAAGGTGAATTCGTCGGCGGTCCAGGCGTCGAAGAAGGACGGTTCGGCGCCCGCGACCAGCGGCCCGAAGCGGATCGAGGCGGCCGTCACATCGATGCTGCCGACCTTGAACTCCAGCGCCAGCCGCGTCGCGATGTCGCCATACGGGCTCGGCGCCACATAGCCCCACTCGAACGTGCTCTTGTTGTCGAAGGTCGTCCGGTTGAGATCGCGGCCGAAGCCGCTGGCCACCCCCGACAGGCGCAGCCAGGACAGCGTCATGCCGACGTCGAGCGTCGCGCCGACCTTGAGGCAGCCGTCGCCGGCCTTCAGGCCGCCGACATTGGCGTCGGCCTCGTCGCCCTCTTCGTCGTCGTCCTCGTCGTCATCATCCTCGTCGTCGTTGTCATCATCGTCATCGTCCGCGGTCGCCGCGGCGGGCGCCGTTGCGTCGTCCGGGACGTCGTAGGTGCAGGACTGGAGGGCGGGCGGCCTGGGCGCCGCCTTGCGCGGCGTCGCGGCCGACGCGGCGGCCGGAGCCAGGCCGACCGCCGCGACCAGCAGCGCGGCCGCGGCCGGGTGAAGGCGCAGGCGCGCGGCTCCGTCGCCCGGTTGACCCGCCGCGGCCCATGGTCTTGTCTCTTGGCCCGAACCAGGGAGGAACCACATGCCGAAAGCCTACATCATCGCGCGCGTCACGGTAGACGATACCGTGAGCTACGCCGAATACGCGAAGGGCGCCTTCGCCGCCATGCAAAAATACGGCGCGAAGATCCTCGCCCGCGGCGGTCGCTCGGAGGCGCTGGAGGGGGAGATCAAGCCGCGCAACGTCATCCTCGAATTCGAGAGCTACGAGCACGCCAAGCGCTATTTCGAGTCGCCCGAGTACCAGGCGGCGCGCAAGCATCGCGTCGGCGGGAGCTCCGGCGATTTCATCGTCGTGGAAGGCTATGACGGGGCGCAGCCATGACGAAGGCGTACTGGATCGCGCGGGTCGACGTCACCGACCCCCAGGCCTACGAGGGCTACCGGGCGGCGAACGCGGTTGCCTTCGCCAAGTACGGCGCGCGCTTCCTCGTGAGGGGCGGGCGACACGTGGTGAAGGAAGGCGCGGCGAGATCGCGCAACGTCGTCATCGAGTTCAAGGATTACGACACTGCCGTGGCGTGCTACGAGTCTCCAGAGTATCAGGCTGCGATGGCTCATCGCACGACGGCCTCCGTGGGCGACCTGATCATTATCGAGGGCTACGACGGACCTCAGCCCTCCTGAAAGCGAAGATGAAGCGCGAGCTTGCAGACGGGATCACGATCCGCTTCGGCGCGGTCGACGAAGCGCCGAGGCTAGCCATCATCGCCAGACGCGCCGGTGACCCGATCGACGCGGAGGTCATCGACGCCTTCGCCGCCGCCGGCCGCGTTTTCGTCGCCCAGGATCTCGTGGGTGACGCACCGATCGGGCTCGCTGCCGTCGGCGAGCTCGACGGCATCCTTGCCGTGGAGTGCCTGTGCGTGCTTCCGGACTGGCGTGGCCGCGGCATCGGTTCGGCCTTGCTGACGAGCGTGGAGGAGTACGGCCGCTGGGCCTTTTTCGGCCAGGCCCTCATCGTGCCGCGCACCGCTCCCGCGGCGGAGTTCCTGTTCCGCCGTGGGTGGCTCACCATCGATGCGGGCCGCATGCCGCCCGATGTCGCCCGCCTCGGCAACGGCAACGCTGTCCTCACCCGCCGGCTCTGACGCTGCCGCGAACGTCCCGGCCGCTTTCGTCGCGGCGGCCGGCGCGCTATACCGCCCGCAGCCAGAGGAGATGGACATGACCGAGATGAGGCTCGTCGTCGTCGGCGCCGCCGGGCGCATGGGGCGCATGCTCGTCAAGACCATCCACGAGACGCCCGGGGCGACATTGTCCGGCGCGATCGAGCAGCCCGGCTCCATTGCGCTCGGCCAGGACGCCGGCCTCCTCGCCGGCATCGGCAAGACGGGCGTGACGATCACCGACGATCCGCTCCCCGTCTTCGCCAAGGCGCAGGGCGTGCTCGACTTCACGGCCCCCGCCGCCACCGTCGCCTTCGCCGGCCTCGCCGCGCAGGCGCGGATCGTCCATGTGGTCGGTACCACCGGCATGGAGGACGTCCATCTCGACGCGCTCGAGGCCGCAGCCCGCCATGCCACGATCGTGCGTTCCGGCAACATGAGCCTGGGCGTCAACCTGCTCGCGGCCGTCACGCGCAAGATCGCGAAGGCGCTCGGGGAGGATTTCGACATCGAGATCGTCGAGATGCACCACCGCATGAAGGTCGATGCGCCATCCGGCACGGCGCTGCTGCTCGGCGAGGCGGCCGCGGAAGGCCGGGGCATCGCCTTGAAGGACCACTCCGAGAGGGGACGGGACGGCATCACCGGCGCCCGCAAGCCCGGCGCCATCGGCTTCGCCTCGCTGCGCGGCGGCACGGTGACGGGCGATCACAGCGTCGTCTTCGCCGGCCCCTCCGAGCGGCTCGTCCTCTCCCACGTCGCCGAAGATCGCTCGCTCTTCGCCAAGGGCGCCGTCAGGGCCGCCCTCTGGGCGCAGGGCCGCAAGCCCGGCCTCTACTCGATGTTCGACGTGCTGGGCATCGCCGACTGAACGAAGGTCGGGCAGAACGACGCTACGAAACCCGTTAGATCACGCGCAGATACCGACACATCAGCCGGAGACCATCGAATGGACCGCCTCCTCGTGCTCGTCCGCCACGGCCAGAGCGACTGGAACCTGAAGAACCTCTTCACCGGCTGGAAGGACCCGGACCTGACGGAGAAGGGCGTCGAGGAGGCCACCGCGGCGGGGCGTAAGCTGAAGGCGCTCGGGGTCGGCTTCGACATCGCCTACACCTCGGCGTTGACGCGGGCCCAGAACACCTGCCGGCTGATCCTGAACGAGCTCGGTCAGCCCGGGCTCGTCACCGTCCGCGACCAGGCTCTCAACGAGCGTGACTATGGCGACCTGTCCGGGCTCAACAAGGACGACGCGCGCAAGCGCTGGGGCGAGGAGCAGGTGCATGTGTGGCGCCGCTCCTATGATGTCGCCCCTCCCGGCGGCGAGAGCCTGAAGGATACGGTGGCCCGGGTCCTGCCCTACTACTGCCAGGAGATACTTCCCCGCGTCCTGCGCGGAGAGCGTGTCATCGTAGCCGCCCACGGCAACTCCCTGCGCGCGCTGGTGATGGTGCTCGACCGCCTGACGCCGGAGACCATTCCCTCCATGGAACTCGACACCGGCGTCCCCCTCGTCTACCGGCTGAACCCCGACTCGACCGTCGCCTCGAAGCAGGTGCTGGCGGGTTGAGGGTGGATCGGCGGGCGGCATGCTCAGCGTCCAGCCGGGCGTCGCCGTCCACCCGGGCTACCTGACGCTTGACGAGCAACGCGCGCTCGTTGCCGAATTGCGCGACGCAGCGAAGGCGGCTCCGTTCTTCACGCCGACCATGCCGCGCACGGGCAAGCCCTTCTCGGTGCGGATGACGAACTGCGGGCCGCTCGGCTGGGTCTCCGACGCCGGCGGCTACCGCTACCAGCCCCTGCACCCCGAGACCGGCGCGCCGTGGCCGCCGATCCCGGCGCTTGCGCTGCGCGCGTGGCGAGACCTCGGCGGCGACGCGCGGGAACCGCAAGCCTGCCTCGTCAACTACTACGCCGCCGGGGCCAGGATGGGCCTGCACCAGGATCGCGACGAGGAGACATTCGACGCGCCCGTGGTCTCCCTTTCCCTCGGCGATACGGCCGTCTTCCGTATCGGCGGTATAGCGCGCGGCGGTCCGACCCGATCGGTGAAGCTCGCGTCCGGCGACGCGCTGGTCTTCGGCGGCGAAGCGCGCCTGGCCTATCACGGCATCGACAGGGTGCTCGGCGGAACGTCCGGCCTGCTGGAGCGCGGCGGACGCATCAACCTCACATTGCGGCGGGTGACGCCCTGAGAAACCCGCGGCGCGGTTCAGGCGGCCCTGACGTGCGGGCGTCGACGGCGGGTTTCGAAGGTGAACTGGCCGGCGAGGCCCTCGAGTCGGGCCGTCTCCTCCTCGGTCGTCTGGATCGCCGCATGCGTCTCCTCGACGAGGGAGGCGTTCTGCTGCGCGACGTCGCCGAGCCGGTTCACGGCATCGTTCAGCCCGCCAATGGTCGTCGCCTGCTCGTTCGATGTCTGGGCGATCGCCGAAATGACGCCCGAGACGTTCGAGACGGCGGTGAAGATCGAGCCGAGCTGGTTCGAGGTCTCCTCCACCAGCGACACGCCGGACGCGATCTCCGACTGCGCCTGGTCGATCAGGGTCTTGATCTCCTGTGACGCGACGGCGGCCCGCTGGGCGAGCGTGCGGACCTCGGATGCGACGACGGCGAAGCCCCGGCCGACTTCGCCGGCGCGGGCGGCCTCGACCGCCGCATTGAGGGCCAGGAGGTTGGTCTGGAAGGCAATTCCATCGATCAGCTCGACGATGTCGGAGATGCGTCCCGACGAGGTGCTGATCCGGTTCATCGCCTCGCGGGCCGAGCTGAGGACAGCACCGCCCTGCCGGGCCTGGGATTCGGCCGCACGCACGACGTCCGCGGCCTGCCCGGCGCGACCCGCGTTCTCCCGGATGCTGTCCGTGAAGCGGTCGAGCGCAGCGCAGGTCTCGTTGACGGTGGTGGCCTGTTCGGCCGTGCGCGTGGCCAGGTCGTGAATGCCCATCGAGATCTCGCCCGTCGCCGTCCGGACCGCCACCGCAGAGTCCGCCAATCGCCCGAGGGCGTCAGCGAGACTGTCGGCCAGCGTATTGGTCCCGCTCTTCAACGCGTCGAAGGCGCCGCGATACTGCCCGCCTACGCGGATCGTCAGGTCGCCGTTGGACAGCGTGCTGAGCACCATGATCGTTTCGCCGAGGCCGTCGTCGATGGTCTGCACGAGTTCGTTGAGGCGGCGAGACACGCCTGCGAGGTCCTTGTCCCCGTCATGAGCCACGATGCGCTCGGAGAAGTCGCCGCGCGCAGCTGCGTCGACGACGACGCCGATCTGCCGCGTCATTTCGGCGAGCATGCGACGACGATCCTCCGTCGAGGCGAGATCGGCCTGCACACGGGCGCGTTCCTGCTCCGCCCGCTCGTCGATCGCCCGGCGGAACACCGTGATGGTTCGGGCCATCGAGCCGATCTCGTCCTTGCGTTCGGAGTGCGGAATGGCGATTTCGGTCCTGCCGTTGCCGAGGTCACGCATGGTGCTCTCGATGTCCGTGATCGGCCGCACGATGTTGCGGCTCACGAGAACGAACAGAACGACCGCGGCGAACAGCGCCACCAGAAGCCCTCCGAGCCCCAGCCAGTCGGCCATCTGGCGCGACCGGTTGGCGTTGACCTGGGCGGTCCGGGCGTCGGTTTCCAGCACGTCGCCTGCTGCCTCCATCGCTTCTTCCAGCGCGAGGAAACGCTTGTCGAACAGGGGCATCTCCGCGAGCGCGGCCTGGCGATCCTTGAAGGCGAGGACGACGATCCGCTCCGCCTGGGAGATGTAGTCGTTCAGCGGCCCGTCCAGGTTCGACAGCGTCGCCTTGGCTTCCTTGCTCTCCACGATGGCCTTCGTCGCCTCGATCCGCTCACGGAACTCTCTGGCGTGCCCGGTCGTCTCCTCGAGCGTCTCCGCCCCGTCTTGCTTGAGGTCCGCCCTGAACAGCGCCGCGTAGACGTCGGCCCTCAGGCCGTCGTGCAGCATGTCGCCCACGGTGTGGTTGCGGATCGCCACGGCCGAATTTGCGATGTCATCGATAGCATTGCCCACCTGCTTTGAGGCGAACAGGCCTCCGCCTGCAATCGTGCTGGCGAAGAGGGCGAGGAGAACGCAGAAAAGGGTAGCGCGGGCCTTGAGCGACGACATGAAACACGTCCCGGGTCAGCAATGACCAGACGATTGTAAGTTGCGACCCGTTACTTTCTGTCTAACGACTTGAAAATTGATGATTGTCTACTTTTCAACTGTCGGTTGAGGCGATTTCGGCGACGATGGCGGCTGCCGCGGCGCGCGGGTCGACGGCCTGGGTGACCGGGCGGCCGACGACGAGTCTGTCGGCTCCGGCGGCGATGGCTTGCGCCGGGGTCATGACACGCTTCTGGTCGCCGGGGGCGTCTCCCGCTGGGCGGATGCCGGGCGTGATGAGACTGAGGCGGCTGCCGACGACCTTGCGCATCGCGGCCACTTCCTCGGCGGACATGACGAGGCCGTCGACGGAGGCCTCGGCCGCCTGCGTGGCGCGACGCGCCACGAGGTCATGCACGCCGAACGCGTATCCCGCCTCGGCCAGATCCGCGTCGTCGCAGGAGGTGAGAACCGTCACCGCCAGGATCTGCAGAGGCGAGCCCTGCCGGCCCGTGACGGCGGCCTTCATCGTCTGGGGATAGGCGTGGACGGTGAGATAGGTCGCGCCCAGTCCGGCCACGCGTTCCGTGGCCTTGGCCACGGTGTTGGGGATGTCGTGCAACTTCAGATCGAGGAAGACCTGCTTGCCGGCCGCCACCAGGTCACGCACCAGACCGAGGCCGCCCGCGTACACGAGTTCCATGCCGATCTTGTAGAAGCTCCCGGCGTCGCCGATCCTGTCGACCAGCGCCTCGGCCTCGGCGACCGTCGGGACGTCGAGGGCGATGATGAGGCGGTCACGGGGCGTCGGGCGAAAGCCGGCAGCAGAGGACGTCACGCAGGCTCTCCGATTCCCTCCGCCTCCAGGGCGCGCCAAGGGTGGAGCACGGCCCGGCTGGCCCTGTCAAAGGCGAAGACGTTACCGCCGCCGGGAGGCTGGTCGTGCAACCTCTGGATGGGTAATCCCGCCAGGGCGCAGAAGAGAAGCGTGCCGACGCCGCCGTGGCCCGAGAACGCCACGTCCCCGGCAGGCGCCGCCGACAGCGCGGCGCTCGTCTCGCGCAGGATGCGCGCCTGCGCGTCGACCGCGCGCTCCCAGCCGCGCACGCTGACCTCCGGTTGGGCGAAGAAGGCGTCCGCCATGCGCTCGAATTCCGGCGGCGGCAGGAAGCCGGTCGCGCTGCGGTCGTTCTCGTGCATCCCTTCGCGGATCGAGACGGGCGCCCCCGAGGGCGCGGCCAGCAGCCGGGCCGTCTCGATCGCCTTGGTCTCGTCGGACGAGACGACGGCGGCGAGGGCGCGGACCCAGGGGCGGTCTGCGACGGACAGCATCCGCGCGTGGCCGACGTCGGACAACGACCAACGGGGAACGGGCACCGCGGGGTCGATCCGCACCTGCGGATGGCTGACATAATAGACCGTGGCCATGCGGCGGCGTCCCTCAACCCTTGCCGGGCCAGCGCTCGCGGTTGCGCAGCGCGGCATCGGCGGCCCGATGGGTGTCCGGCCCTTCCATATGGGCGTTGATCCGGCGGATGAGCTCCAGCGTCGGACGCAGGCGTCGGTCGTCGCGGACCTTGTCCGTGTGCTCCTCGATGGCGTGAAGCACCTTCTCCGTGCGGTCGAGAAAGCCGTCGCGCATGCGGCCGGTGTGTTCCCTCAACCGTCGCAGGATGCGCGGCTCGCGGTGTTCCTCCAGAGTCGCGTCGCCGGTGACGGTCGCCTTGCGGTAGACCCACACCCGCGCCGGCGGGATGTTGCGCCAGACCGGAGCCGAGACATGCGACGTCACGCCCGGTCCGCGCGGGACAGGGGAGGTCAGCCCGTAGGTGAACTGCACGAAGGGGGCGTCCGGAGCCATCAGCCGGAAGGCGCGAAGCAGCAGCCGCGCGCGCTCCTCCTCGGGTCGCGTGAGCAGCGGCAGGCTGGACACCACGGCGGCCGCCGGCCGGTCGATGAGCCCGCGCAGCGTCGTGTCGAGCGCATAGGCGTCACCCCTGACGACGCGCGCGCGGGGGAAGCGCCGCGCCAGCAGCCGGCAGAATTCGGGATCGTATTCGACGAGCACGAGCCGATCCTGCGCGATGCCGCGCTCGACGAGCGCCTGCGTGACGGGGCCGGTGCCCGGACCCAGCTCGATGACCGGGCCGTCGGATGCCGGATCGACCTCCTTTGCCATGGCGCTGGCGAGAAAGGGACTCGACGGCGATATCGCGCCGGTCATGAGCGGGTTGTCGAGCCAGCTGCGCAGGAAGCGCGCCTCGTCCTGCAATGTGCGCGCGAATCGCGCGCCGCCGGGACGGGAAGCGGCAGGTCGGGAGGATCGGCGCTGGGAATGCATCGTGCGTAACTCCCCCGGACGCCTGCGGGATCTCGAAACTAAACGGCGGGAAGAAGCCGTCAACCTGAAGCGGGGCTGTCTGTCGCGTGGGCCGAAATCCGGAGGTCGCGAACCGTTACCGTTGCGCTGTGGCGCAATGAAGGCCCTTCGCCCCGCCTGCCGCTACTCGCCTCCCGCGAAGAAGTCCCTCACCCGGGTGAAGAAGCTTGCGCTCTCGGGCTGCGTGTCCTTCGAGCTCTCGCGCTCGAACTCGCGCAGCAGTTCCCGTTGCCGGGCGCTCAGCTTCTGCGGCGTCTCGACGACGATCTGGATGTAGAGGTCGCCCTGTTCCCGCGCCCGCAGCACCGGCATGCCTCGGCCGCGGATCCGGATCTGCTTGCCGGTCTGCGTTCCTTCGGGAACCTTGACCGCGACCTCCTGGCCGTCGAGCACCGGCACGGTGAGATCCCCGCCGAGGCTGGCCGTGACCATGCTCACCGGCACCCGGCAGAAAAGATCGGCGCCGTCGCGCTGGAGGAACGGGTGCGGCTTGATCGACAGGAAGATGTAGAGATCGCCCGACGGCCCGCCGCGCAGCCCGGCCTCGCCCTCGCCGGCCAGGCGGATGCGCGTGCCGTCCTCGACGCCGGCCGGGACGTTCACCGACAGCGTGCGTTCGCGCGTCACACGCCCGGCGCCGCCGCAGGAGCGGCAGGGATCGTCGATCGTCTCGCCGCGCCCCCCGCAGCTCGGGCAGGTCCGCTCGATGGAGAAGAAACCCTGGCTCGCCCGCACGCGGCCCTGACCGCCGCATGTCGAGCACGTCTTGGGCTTCGAGCCGGGCTTGGCCCCGGAGCCGGAGCATGCGTCGCAGGTGATCGAGGTCGGCACCTTGAGGGTCGCCGTCTTGCCCTTGTAGGCCTCCTCGAGCGTGATCTCGAGGTTATAGCGCAGGTCGGAGCCGCGCTCGCGCCCGTCGGCGCGCCGACCGCCGCCGCGCCTGCCCGACATCTCGCCGAACAGGTCCTCGAAGATGTCGGCCATCGAGGAGGCGAAATCGTTGCCGAAGCCGGGGCCGCCGCCGCCATTTTCGAACGCGGCATGGCCGAAACGGTCGTAGGCCGCGCGCTTCTGCTGGTCGGACAGGACCTGGTAGGCCTCGTTCAGCTCCTTGAACTTCGCCTCGGCCGCATGGTCGCCCGGGTTCTTGTCCGGGTGGTGCTTCATGGCCAGTTTCCGGAACGCCGACTTCAGCTCGGCCTCCGTCGCGGTCCGGCTCACGCCGAGGAGTTCGTAGTAGTCAGCCTTGGCCATGGGGGGTCCGTGCTCAGTCCGCCTCGGCGGCGTCGGGGGCCGGCAGTGCGGCCAGAATTGGTTCCAGCGTAGCGATGAGCGGCTTCAGATCGTCGCGCACCGTCTCCCAGATGACGGCCACGTTCAAGCATTCGTAGCCGTGGGCGATACGGTCGCGCATGTGGGCGATGTCCAACCAGGGCACGCTGTCGACATCCTGCACGAAGGACGGACTGTTGCGGGCGCGGTTGGCAGCGTCGATCAGCAGTTCGAAATCGAGACCGGGGTCCGCGCTCTTCATGGCGCCTTCGCCTCGGCGAGGACGCGTCCGCGGATACGCCGATGCAACCCATTGGCAAGCACGACGTCGATGGGAACCCCGAGCAGGGTCTCCAACTCTGACTGGAGACCTCCCAGCTTGAACAAGGTCAGGCCGCGCAGCGGATCGACCAGAAGATCGACATCGCTGGTTTCGTCGTCGTCGCCCCGCGCGACAGAGCCGAAAATCCGGAGATTGGCCACGGGGTAACGGCCGACGGTTTCGACGACGGCGTCGCGCTTGCCGGCCAGCGCCTCCGACGGTCTCATCGGTCCCTCTCCACCGGAGCGGCAGATGGCCGGGCTCGCGCCCGGCCATCCCTGCAGATCACGCCCGCTTCTTCTTGTCGTCGTCGCCGACCTCGCGGAAGTCCGCGTCGATGACGTCGTCCTTCTCGCCCTGCGGGCCGCCGGCCGAACCGTCGTCGGACCCGCCGGCCGCGCCGGCCTCGTACATCGCCTGGCCGATCTTCATCGAGAGCTGCATCAGCTCGTTCGTCTTGGACTTGATGTCCTCGACGTCCTCGGTGGCGAGCGCGGCGCGCAGCGCCGCGATGGCGCCTTCCACGGCCGACTTGTCGGACGCTCCGGCCTTGTCGCCGAGCTCCGCAAGCGACTTCTCGGTCTGGTGGATGAGGCCCTCGCCCTGGTTGCGCGCCTCCACCACCTCACGCCGCTTCTTGTCGTCGGCGGCATGCGCCTCGGCGTCCTTCACCATCTTCTCGATGTCGGAGTCGCTGAGACCGCCCGAGGCCTGGATGCGGATCTGCTGCTCCTTGCCCGTCGCCTTGTCCTTGGCCGACACGTTGACGATGCCGTTGGCGTCGATGTCGAAGGTCACCTCCACCTGCGGTACGCCGCGCGGCGCCGGCGGCAGGCCGACGAGGTCGAACTGGCCGAGCAGCTTGTTGTCGGCCGCCATCTCGCGCTCGCCCTGGAAGACCCGGATCGTCACCGCCGTCTGGTTGTCCTCGGCGGTCGAGAAGACCTGGCCCTTCTTGGTCGGAATCGTGGTGTTGCGGTCGATGAGGCGGGTGAACACGCCGCCCAGCGTCTCGATGCCCAGCGACAGCGGGGTCACGTCGAGCAGCAGCACGTCCTTCACGTCGCCCT
>JAIYAB010000292.1 GCA_027489275.1 Hyphomicrobiales bacterium | reverse complement strand
GTCGCTGCACCAGTTAAGCGTGTAGCGATAGCCAGCTTCGCGCAGGAGATCGGGCGTCACGGGGCTCTCCGCGATCCACGGGCTCAGCCAGCCTCCGGGGGCGATCCCCTCCTCGGCCCTCATGCGCGCCGTGCAGTCCTCGATGAGACGGCGCTCCTCCGCTTCAGGCAGGGTGCTCTGGCGCTCGGCATTGGTGCGGCCGTGGCCGACCATTTCATCGCCGCGCCGGCGCATCGCCGCGACGAGCTGCGGGGCGTGGTCATACATCGCCGTGTTGAGCAGCCCGGCCGCCGGAAGCGCCAGCGCGTCGAACATCTCGATGAGGCGCCATGCGCCGACGCGGTTGCCGTATTCGCGCCAGGCGTAGTTGAGGACGTCGGGCTGCGGCCCGCCGGGCGCGAGTTCGGCGCCCAGTCCCTCGCCGAACGCGAAGTGCTCCAGATTCAGGGCGATGTAGACCGCGAGGCGCCGGCCCTCCGGCCAGCCGAAGGCCGGCCGCTGCGTGATCGGCGCGTAGGCGAACCGCCCGTGGCTGCGTAGGTCCATCCCTGCCCTCCTTCTGTCGGCGATGTCGGGGCGACCCTGCAAGAGCCGTGCGAGCATCCCGACTCTACGAGACCGCCGAGCCCCTCGGCCACCCGCGTCTGGCGCCCCCGCTTCGCAAAGGCGCCGGCATGCCGCGTCGGCCTCTGCCGTGACACGGTTTGACATCCCGCCGGCCTAGCCTCAGCGCTGGTGCGAACGGGAGCCTTGCATGCGACTCATCCACACGGCGGACTGGCACATCGGGCAGACCCTCAACGGGTGGACGCGCGAGGTCGAGCATCGGGCCTTCCTCGCCCGCCTCTGCGACGTGGTGGAAGACCACGCCGCCGACGTGCTCGTGGTGGCGGGCGACGTCTTCGACGGGATCAACCCGTCGGGCGAGTCGCTGCAGATGCTCTACGAGGGCCTCGTTGCGCTGCGCGCCCGGCGGCCGCGGCTGACCACCGTGATGGTGGCGGGGAACCACGATCCCGCCGGCCGCCTCGAGGCGCCGGCCGCCGTGCTGCGGGCGATCGGGGTGCATGTCGTCGGCGTCATGCACCGGCGCGAGGGCGGCATCGCCATGGATCGCCACCTCGTCCCGCTGCCGGACGCGGCCGGGACGGTGCGGGCGCACATGCTGGCAATCCCGTTCCTGCGCGCTGCCGACCTGCCGGGACTGGGCGTCATGACGCCGCCGGACGACGCGGCGGCGGAGGCCGGATCGCCGGTCGTGCGGGCGACGCGGCGGCTCTACGCGGAGGCGACGGCGGCGGCGCTGGGCGCGGCGCAGGGCCTTCCCCTCCTCGCCACCGGCCATCTCCACTGTTCCGGCGCGGCCGAGTCGGAGGG
The DNA here is from genome assembly GCA_027489275.1 of Hyphomicrobiales bacterium. GTDB lineage: Bacteria > Pseudomonadota > Alphaproteobacteria > Rhizobiales > Beijerinckiaceae > Alsobacter. The sequence continues at coordinate 1,448 of JAIYAB010000292.1, read as the reverse complement.
GGCGGAGCGGCGCATCCTGGTGGGCGGCGAGCACGCCGTGCCGCCCGACGTCTTTCCGCCCGAACTCGCCTATGTGGCGCTGGGCCATCTCCACAAGCCGCAGGCGGTGGGGCGCGAGAGCGTGCGCTACTCCGGCTCGCCCTTCCCGCTCTCGGCGACCGAACTGCCCTACGACCACGGCGTCACGCTGGTCGAGGTCGGCGAGGGCGGCGTGCGCAGCGAGCACATCCGCCTCGCCCGCCCGGTGCCGTGCCTGCGCCTGCCCGACAGCGGCGCGCTCGCCCTGCCGGCCCTCGACGGCGCGCTGGCGGCGCTCGGGCTCGATGCGCAGACGCCGGTCGAGCGCCGGCCCTTCGTGCACGTAGTCGTCTCGCCCGAGGGATCGGCGGCCGGCCTGTCGGCCGAGGTGGAGCGCGTGCTCCAGGCCCACCCGGTGCGCTGCGCCGGGGTGAAGGTGGAGCGGCCTGCCGCGGCTGCCGCGACGGCAGACGCCGCGCTGCCCGTGGTTCCGCTGGCGGAGCGCTCGCCCGCCGATCTGTTCGCCCTCGCCTTCGAGGCCGAGCACGGGTCGCCGCCCACGCCGCGCCACCTCGCCGCCTTCCACGACGCCGAGGCGGAGGCCTGAGCCATGCGCATCCTCGCCATCCGCGGCCGCAACATCGCCAGCCTCGCCGACGCCTTCGCCATCGACTTCGCCGCCGAGCCGCTGCGCTCCTGCGGCCTGTTCGCGATCACGGGCGAGACGGGGGCTGGCAAGTCCTCGATCCTCGACGCCATGTGCCTCGCGCTTTACGGCAACTGCCCCCGCCTCGGCGCGGACGGCAGCGCCGAGGAGGTGCCGGATACGGCGACGGAGACCCTGAGATCCAGCGATCCCCGCTCCTGCCTGCGCCGCGGCGCGGCCGAAGGCCGGGCAGAAGTGGACTATCTCGGCATCGACGGCGTGGCCTACCGCGCAAGCTGGAGCGCGCGGCGCGCCCGCGGGCGGGCAGCCGGCGCCTTGCAGGCGGTGGCGCGCGACGTCCTGCGCATCGACGACGGGACGGTCATCGCCTCGGGCATCCGCGAGGCGAACGAGGCGGTGGGGCGCACGACGGGGCTCACCTACGACGAGTTCCGCCGCACCGTGCTGCTGGCCCAGGGCGATTTCGACGCCTTCCTGCGGGCCGATACCGCGGACCGGGCGGCGCTTCTGGAAAAGGTCACCGGGACGGGGATCTACCGCGACATCTCCCGCCGCGTCCATGACCGTGCGACGGCGGCGGAGGGGGTGGTGAGGGAGCTGGAAACCCGGCGAGGGGTCTACCGGCTCAAGCCAGACGAGGAGCGGGCGGCGCTGGCGGCGGAGGAGGCGGCGCTGGGCGAGGCCGGGCTGGCCGATGCGGCGGCGAGGCAGGCCGTCGAGGCCGACATCGCCCGTTGGGACAGGATGTTGCGGGCGGACGCCC
>JAIYAB010000012.1 GCA_027489275.1 Hyphomicrobiales bacterium | reverse complement strand
GGGCAGATCCCGCTGGGCCGTCTCGCCACCGCGCGCGACATCGCCGGCGTCGTCCTCTTCCTCGCCTCCGACGCGGCCGGGTTCATGACCGGCGCGATCCTCGACGTCAACGGAGGCTACGTCCTCGCATGACAAGGGCGATGCTCGGCCTGCGCAAGGCCCTCGAGGTCACCACCGCAGCGCTCGTCGCGCTGATCACGGTCCTCGTGACGCTCGAAGTGGTCCTGCGCGGGTTCTTCGACATCTCGCTCATCGTCGTCGACGAGGGCTCGCGCTACCTGATGATCTGGATCGTCATGCTGGCGGGCGCGCTCGTTGCGCAGACGGACGAGCATATCCGCATCGAGATGATCCCCGCCCGGACGCCCTTCGCCGTGCGAAAGGCGCTGCGCATCGCGTCGCAGATCCTCGTGATGCTTTTCCTGGTGATCCTCATCGCGGCGTCGCTGTCGATCCTCCCGGGCATGAAGGGCGACAGGACCGTGACCCTCGGGATCTCCATGTTTCCGATCTATCTGGCGCTCCCCGTCGGCGGGGGGCTGATGCTCCTCGTCACCGCGTGGAACACCTGGCGCATCCTTGGCGCCCGCACGGACGACGAGCTCATGCTCCGCGGTGACGCGCCATGATCGCCCTCTTCCCGGGTTTCTTCGCCCTGCTGGGCATGGGGGTGCCCGTCGCGTTCTCGCTGGGCCTCATCGGCGTCACCTACATCTGGTTCTCGGGCAAGGCGGACCTGACCGTCGTCCCGACCATCATCTTCGGCGGCATGGACTCGTTTCCGCTGCTTGCCATCCCGTTCTTCATCCTCGTCGGCGAACTGGCGGTCCGCGGCGACCTGATGCCGCGCATCGTCGAGTTCGCGCGGGTGCTGATCGGGCCGTTCCGGGGCGGGCTCGCCCACGTGACGATCGGCTCGAGCATGCTGTTCAGCGGCGTCACCGGCGTCGGCGTGGCCGATTGCGCGGCGGTCGGCAGCACCATGATCCCGAGCATGATCCGCGAGGGGTACTCCCGCGCCTTCGCGGCGGCCGTGACGGCCGCTTCGTCGGTGATGGGCGCGATCATCCCGCCCAGCGTCGGCATGCTGATCATCGCGCACATCGCGGGCGGCAGCATGTCCGTGACCCGCCTGTTCCTCGCGGGCGCGACCCCCGGCGTGCTCATCGGCCTCGGCATGATGGCCTACGTGGCGGTGGTGGCGAAGCGGCGCAATTTCCCGGGAGGCGGCGCCGGCTGGAACGCGCGCGAGATCTGGGCGAAATTCAAATCGGCGGTGCTCGCGCTCGTCCTCCCCGTGTTCATCATCGGCGGGATCGTGTCGGGCTGGTTCACGCCGACGGAGGCCGGCGCCGTCGCCTCGGCCTACGCGCTCGTCCTTGGCGTCTTCGTCTACCGGACGCTGACCGCGCAGGAGATCTACGAATCCCTGCTCGCGTCGGGAAAGCTCAGCGCCGTCGTCTTCCTGCTGTTCGGGACGGCGAAGCTCGTCTCATGGATCCTCGTGCTGGACATGGTTCCCCAGCAGCTCGGGCTGGCGATGCAGGGCTGGATCTCGAGCAAGGAGATGTTCCTCACCGTCGTCGTCATCCTGTTCTTCCTCCTCGGCTTCGTGATGGAGGGCGTCGCGGCGATGATCATGCTGGTGCCGATCCTGTTCCCGATCGGACGGCTCTACGGCGTGGAGGAGCACCATCTCGCGCTGATCATCGTCATGGCGGTCCAGATCGCGCTGATCACCCCGCCGATGGCCATCGCCCTGTTCATCGTGACGCCGATGGCGGGCTGCACGATCCGCGAGGTCAGCGTCGAGGTGATCCCCTTCATCGCGCTCGTGCTGATCGTCATCTTCATGGTCCTCTACTTTCCATCCATCGCGATGTGGCTACCCAATGCAGTGATGTAGCCCTTCGCGACGCAGGAACGTCGACACCCTGGCACAGCGCCCGGACGCCTGGCTTCGGGCCACCGGTGCGACGCCGCGGGACGGCCCTTCAACGCAGCGCGCGCAGCTGGCGGTGGATGCGGACGATCCGGCACTGCATCCCGGGGTATGTCCCCTCGGCGGCGCGCTGCATCGCTACGGGCACATTGCGGGAGAGGCCGATCCGGGGCCTCAGTCCGCCATCGCCTTCCGGACGGCAGCCTCCTTGCGCGCCGCGTCGGCCGGATCGAGTGCGCCACTCTTCTGAGGGACCGCGATCTCGACGGTCACGTTGGGAATGCGGCCGCTGAACCGGGATTTCGCCTCGGACCCGATGGACTCCACCACGGGCGTGCCGAGATCGATGCCGATGTCCGCCGTCTCGTCGCCCGAGAAGATGGCCGGCTGCGTGCGCGCGATGCGCCCCTCCGCGACCTTCCTGCCATCGACGAACAAGCGCCCCATGCCGCCCTTGCCGGGACCGCCGCCGTCATAGGCGAACTCGAACCTGAGCCTCGCCTTGCCCGGCTTCAACCGGGTCTTGGAGGCGATCCTCGTCCGCTCCATGCCGAGGAAATTGTATTCGTAGGCCGGTACGCCGTCCTTGACGTAGAGGGACCAGCCGCCGAAGCGCCCGCCCTGGGCGATGATCGTCCCGTTGGCCTTCTTCCCGCGCGGCAACTCGATGTCCGCCGTGATCGTCTTCGACTTGTTCTTCACGTTCAGGAAGACGTTTTCCGCCATCCCGACCATCCCCTCGGCCAGGGTGATGGAGTTGCGTCCCGCCATGATGTCGGGGCGGCCGACCAGCGTGGCGTCGAAGCGCTCCAGCAGACGGTCGTCGATCGGCAGGACGTTGTACTTCTCCGCCTCCGTCATGAAGAGCGCCTGCAGCTCGGCGAGCTTGCCCGGATTGTCACGGGCGAGATCCCTGGTGAGGCTGAAGTCGGATCTCACGTCGTAGAGTTCCCACACGTCGTCGGCGAGGGGGCGGCGGACCCTGGCTTCCCACGGCACCTTGTGGATCGTCCCGGCAAGCCAGCCGTCGTGGTAGATCGCGCGATTGCCGAACATCTCGAAATACTGCGTCACGCGCCGGTCCTTCGCGGTCCGGTCGTCGAAGCTGTAGGCCATGCTGACCCCCGCCATGGGCACCTGCGGCGTGCCGTTGACGGACTTGGGCTCGGGGAGCCCGGCGGCTTCCAGGATGGTCGGCGCGATGTCGATCACGTGGTGGAACTGGCTGCGGACCTCGCCCTTGGCCTTGATGCCTTTGGGCCAGTGCACGACCATGCCATTGCGCGTTCCGCCGTAGCTCGACGCGATCTGCTTGGTCCAGGTGAAGGGGGCGTTGAGAGCCACCGCCCAACCTGCCGACATGTGCGGATAGGTTTCTGGGTCGCCCCACTTGTCCAGGTTCTTCAGCATGTCCTGGACCTTCTCCTCGACGCCGTTGAAGTAGGACATCTCGTTGAAGGTGCCGTTCATTCCGCCCTCGGCGCTCGCCCCGTTGTCGCCGGCGATGTAGACGACGAGCGTGTTGTCGAGTTCCCCCATGTCCCTGATCGCCTTCATGAGGCGGCCGATCTCATGGTCCGTCATTTCGGCAAAGGCCGCGAAAACCTCGGCCTGGCGCACGAACAGGCGCTTCTCGTCGCTCGAAAGCTTGTCCCAGTCCTTGATGCCATCGGGCTTAGGCGCGAGCTTCGTGCCCTGCGGAACAACCCCGAGCCGGATCTGCCTCGCCAGCGTTTCCCCGCGCAGCGTGTCCCAGCCTTGGTCGAACTTGCCCTTCCAGCGCGCGATCCACTCTTTGGGCACGTGGTGCGGGGCGTGGGTGGCGCCGGGCGCGAAGTAGACGAAGAACGGCTTGTCGGGCGTCATCGCCTGCTGGTGGCGAACCCAGGTGACGGCCTTGTCCGTCATGTCGGTCATGAAGTGGTAGTTCGGGTCGTGCGGCAGTTCGACAGGTTTCACCCCGTCATAGAGGAACGGCGCCCACTGGTTGGTCTCGCCGCCGATGAAGCCGTAGAACTTGTCGAAGCCCTGGTGGGTGGGCCAGCGGTCGAACGGCCCCGAGACGCTGGTCTCCCATGCCGCCGTTTCGTGCCATTTGCCGAAAGCGGCCGTGCTGTAGCCGTTGAGGCGCAGCATCTCGGCCACGGGCGCGACGCTGTTGGGCACCTGGCCGGTGTTGCCGGGGAAGCCAGTGGAGGTCTCCATGATGGAGCCCGCTTCCCCCTGGTGGTGGTTGCGGCCCGTCTTCAGCGCCATCCGTGTCGGCGAGCAGAGCGCCGTCGTGTGGAAATTGTTGTACCGAATTCCGTCCCTGGCCAGCTGGTCCAGCGTCGGCATGGGAATCGGTCCGCCGAACGGGCCGGGCGCGCCGAAGCCCAGATCGTCGATCAGGATCACGACGACATTCGGAGCCCCCGCCGGAGCCTTCACGTCGAAACGGGGCGGCATCCTGACATTCCGGGCGTCGAGTTCCGTGAAGGTCGGGCGCGGCGGCTGAGGGATCGGCAGGATGGTGCGGTCGGGCGCGGCAGGCGCCTGCTGGGCGAGCGCAGCCGCGCTCCAGACAAAAGTCGTCACGACCGGAAGGAACCTGCGGATCATCGTGTTGCCCATATCTGATACTCCCCCACGCCGGACAGAAAGCGTGACCCGCGTGGCTCATCTCGCCCGAATCGATGGCGACCACGAGACATCCCGTTTCGGCGGACCGCCCACCGCGACGACGCCGGGCCGGACGACCCGTGGCGCGCGCCCGGTGTCGGCAGGATGTCGTCTTGCGCCATCGACTCGCATCAACAGTCGGCTCACAGCCGATGGTTGTAAATGCGTGATGGTACATAAGCCCGTCGCGTCGGGCGGAACGGCCTTTGCGTTCCTCGAAAACGCCAGCCGGTCGTGCCCCGCACGCGCGTAATTTCGCGAGTGTTGCATGTTGGCAACGACCTCTGATTGAGGATCGGTTAACCTTCAGCTCTGGCCGCGCGGTTGCGGAACGCGGCGCCTGCGGGAGGCCCTGATGGACGTTCTGAAAGCCCTGATCGTAGCCGGTATGGTCGGAGCGGCAATGCCTGCATGGGCAGCCGACATCGCAGGACCGCCCCCCCGCTCGCTGCCCCCGCCGTCGGCCGTGGAATCCGGCTGGACGTTCCGCGCCACGCCCTATGCCTGGTTCACCGCTCTGAACGGCAGCCAGACGATCAAGGGACGCACGCTGGACGTGGACGCGTCGTTCGCCGACATCTTCGACAACACGATCGGCGACGGCGGCTCGCTCCTCGCGCTGATGCTGGACATGGAGGCCAGGAACGGGAAGTTCGCCATTCTCGGCGACGTGATCGCGGAGAGCATCACGCTGGACAAGTCGGGCTTCAGGACGCGCAGCGTGGTCCCGGGTGTCGCCGGTACGTTGGGCGCCGGACTCGAGATGACTTTCAACATGGCCATCGTCGAGGCGGGTGGAGCCTACGAGGTGGGGCAGATCGGCCCCGTCGCCTTCGACGTTCTGGCCGGTGCGCGCTACTGGTACCAGAAGATCGACGCCACCGTCGATCTCGCCGGGACGGTCGACCTCGGCAACCTCGTCGTCTCGGGCGGCCGGGCCATCGCGAAGTCGGGCTCCGTCGACTGGATCGACGGGTTCGCAGGTGTGCGGGCGCGGGTCTCACTCGCGCCGAACCAGCGCATCGAACTGCGCGGCGATCTCGGCGGCGGCGGCAGCAGGTTCACCTGGAACGCCCTGGCCGCCTACGCCTACGACTTCACGACAAAGAACGGCGTCACATACTCCGGCGTCATCGGATACAAGGCGCTCTACGTCGACTACGTGGAGGGAGCCGGGCGCAACCGCTACGAGTTCGACATGCTGCAGCACGGACCCGTTCTCGGCCTGAGCGTCCGCTTCTGAGCCTTGACGGCGCCGTCCGCGCATGGGCTGTCGCTGCGTGCGGGAGCGGAGCCCTTGACGATATTGAACTCTTCCTTGCGCCTTCGGATCCATCAGCATCGCGGCGATCTTCGCCCTGGCGTCCGGGTCGTCGTTGCGCGACTTGAAGAACAGGATCGCGCCGGTGTTGAAGTAGAAGCTGTTTTCGGTGCCCGGCGCCGTCCAGCTTCACGAGGTTCGGCACTGAGCGGGGCTTACCGGCCCGACCGGGATGCAAGGCGACGACCTGCAACCGCTACAGTGCGGAGCAATCGGCCACGCTCTCCAGCGCCAGAAGAAGGCCGAGCAGGTGCTCCATGCGCGAAGGATCGGCGTGTGACGTCAGCACGCGGAACTTGTCGGCGAGGCCCTGCGCGTCCAGGGGCCGCTCGGGGCAGCCGAGAAAGCCGTCGCGCTCGCCGCCGATGCGCCGCCCGTCGGCGAGCACCGCCTCCAGCCCGACGCCCCAGCCCTTCGGCCGGCCGGGGACGAGCGTGATCCGGCGCGCGAGATCCGCGATGTCGGGATCGGCAAGCGCGTCCTGCGCGAAGGAAGCCGGATCGGCCGGGTCTCGGAACGCCGAGAGCGCCACGCAGAACGGTACCGAATACTGCGCCAGCATGAGGTCGGACGGCGCGGGTTCGGCGTGATGCGACATCACCTTGTCGGCGACGGCCAGCGTCAGCTGGCGTATGTCGGCTCCCGTGAAGCCATGCTGCGTCATCAGGTCCCGCAACAGCTCGACCGGGGCCTGAGCCGTCACGTGGCACGCGTAGCGCTTGATGCACAGGGTGGTGAGCTGGAACCCCGACCCCAGCCCGGCCGTCAGCAGGCTGGCATCGGCCCCGTCGCAGAACGCGTCGAGCACGCCGAACCGGCCCTCCAGGATCGCGTGCGGCGCCTCGAAGCCGCGCTGCGCGAGAAGGGCCGCCGAGACGCCCCCCTCCGCCGCGCGCCCCAGATGCAGGCGCTTCATCATGCCCCCCTGCCCCGCCTTGGCGAAGGCCAGGAGCCCGCTGGAGAACGAGCCGCAGATCCCGTAGGCGTTGGTGAGGCGTTCGGGCGCCAGGCCGAGGAGCCGCCCGGCCACGGTGGCCCCGCCGAAGGTGCCGGTGATGCCCGGGGCATGGAAGCCGATCAGCTCGGGCGTGTGCAGGCTCGCCGTGCCGATGCGGAACTGCACCTCCGCCCCCGCGACGATGGCGGTCAGGAGTTCCTTCCCGCTCGCGCCGGCGAGCTGCGCGGCGAGCAAGGCCGGCAGCGCCACGGTGGCGCCCGGATGCACGCCTGCCCCGGGCTTGCGCAGGCTATCGAGCTCGAAGGCGTGCGAAAACGCGCCGAGCGCCATGGCGGCGGCGGGAAGCGCCAGGCCTTCCTCCAGCGCGCCCGGCAGGCGGCAGGGACCGGGCGCGGCGATGGCCGACACGTGCTCCGCGACGATGCGGGACCAGGGCAGCCGCGAGCCGAACACGGCGCAGGCGACGGCGTCGATCAGGCACGCCCTGGCGGCAAGCACCACCTCGGGCGACAGGTCCTCGAAGCGCAGGGCGAGGGCGTAGTCGGCGAGCAGCCGCGCGGCGGGCACGGCAGGACCTTCCGAAGAATCAGCGGCCACGGTCACGTCCCCCTGTCGTCCTTGCCGGGCCCGTAGCGGCGGGCGAGATCTTCACCGGGCAGGAACTCGCGTTCCACGGCGAGGTAGCTGTCGTAATCCATGAGCGAAGCGATGGTCTTCATGTCGACCACGAGGTCGGCGCGCTCGACGACCTCCTCGTGCATCATCGCCTCGCGCATCACCGCGAGCGCGTCGGTCATGCCCTTGATCGCGGCGGCGGGCAGCATCCGGGACAGGCTGACCCAGCGCACGCCCATTGCCTTCAGCGCAGGGATCGACATGAGCGGCGTGGTGTCGCGCGTGCGGATGCCGAAGCCCATGTTGATGCGCACGGGGATCCGCACCGCGCCGACGATCGCGGCGATGTCGTCGCGCCCGCGCACCGCGTCGGGAAAGATCGCGTCGGCGCCCGCCGCCTCGTAGGCCCTGACCCGCTCCACCGTCTTCTCGATGCCTTCGACGGCGATGGCGTCCGTGCGGGCGATGATCATGAACGCAGGGTCCCGGCGCGCCGCGACCGCCGCCCGGATCTTGGCCACCATGTCGTGCAGCGGAATCACGTCCTTGCCGGCGAGGTGGCCGCAGCGCTTGGGCAGGACCTGGTCCTCGATGCTGACGGCGCTGACGCCCGTGGCCTCGAACTCGCGAACGACGTGATGCACCGTCGCCGCATTGCCGTAGCCGGCCTCGGCGTCCGCCGACACTGGCACCTCGACCGCCCGGGCGATCACGCGGCAGGCCTCGAGATTGTCGCGCAGCGACACGAGGCCGAGATCGGGCAGACCCCAGCGCGAGTTCGCCAGGCCCGCGCCCGTGCTCGACACTAGCGCGAAGCCCGCCGCCTGGGCGAGGCGGGCGCTGTAGCCGTCATAGACGCCGGGCGAGACGACGATATCGTCCTGGTCGAGCAGCGCGCGGATCGAACGGGTCACGGCTTCAGTTCCGGATCGACTGGAGGAAGAGCTCGGCCGGCAGCGCCTGGCCGGCCCCCGCCCTGACCGCCGCCTCGTAGAGGAGGCCCGCGACCGCGGCGAACTGCAGGCCGTGCACGTTGCCGCGCTCCGAGAAAGTGATCTGGGCGGGGCTGCGCCGCCCGCGCGCGGGATCGGCGATGAGGTCTGCGAAGGCGACGCGGCGCTCGGGCGCGACCCGCGCGTAGCGGCGCGTGCCACCCGACGCCGACTTGGCGCGCCCCTCGACGAAGCTCAGGCACTCGTCCTCGACCTGCACGTCCGGGATCTCCACGGGAGCAGGCGCGAGCCCGAAGCGCAAGGCGAGGTCGATACGGGCATCCGCCTCCGGATCGAGCGTTCCGCCGATGCAGGTGACGTGCTGGCCCGGCCGCAGCAGCCGTCCCGCGATCATGGGACCGACGGCGCTGGCGCAGGAGCTCAGAATGTCGGCCTGCGCGGCCACCGCCTCGGGCCCGTCGACCGCCTGCGCGTCGATGCCATGGCGCCCGGCCATCTCGGCGGCGAAGCGCTCGCGGTTGGCGCGGTTGGGGCTGTAGACGACGAGGCGGGAGACCGGCCGCACGACGCGCATCGCCGCGACATGCGCGCGCGCCATGCCGCCCGAGCCCAGGATGCCCAGCACGCCGGCATCGTCGCGGGCGAGATAGCGCGCGCCGAGCGCCGAGTCGGCCGCGACCCGCATCTTCTGCAGCAGGCCGTCATGCATGAGGGCCAGCGGCGCGCCGCTGAGCCGGTCGAACAGGAACACGAGGCCGCAATATTGCCCCGGCTGCCCGCAGAACTTGTTCTTGCGTCGCCGCCCCTCCACCATCTCCTCGAAGACGACGTCGGCCTTGATGCGCAGCGCCGCGTAGCGCGACCCGATCCCTGCCGACAGTCCGAGCTGGAAATGCCGCCCGGCCTCGCCCTCGGACGACTGGATGTCGATGCGCGGGGGACAGACCCCGCTGCCCCGGGCGAAGTCCCGGTAAATTTCGTCCTGCGCCGCGATGAACCCCGCCGGGTCGATCAGCGGCTCGATGGCGGCATTGTCGAGGAACAGCATGATCGTCGCTCAGCCGAACGGGGCGGGCAGGCGGACGAACTCCTGCAGGAGCCCGTCGGCGAATTCCGCCTGGAACGTGACGTGGATCGCCATCAGGAACGCGGCCAGCCCGAGCGCCGATATGATGGAATGCAGGACCGAGGCGTGCGCCATCCGCCGCAGGAACAGGTAGGTGTAGAGCGGCGCCGCGACCATGAACCCGAGGATCGCCGACAGCGCGGGAAGCCCGGCCAGCAGCAGCACGAGGAACAGGGTTCCCTTCGCCATGCCGTCCTGGGCGGACACCTCGGCGTCCGCGTCGAAGAGCAGGCCAGGCGAATGGCTGCGGCGCGCCATGCCCACGAGCGCGACGACGAGAAGCCCGCCCGCGATCGCCGCGACCGAGAGCGGGAACACCTTGGCCAGGAACTTGAGCTGCAGCGCGTCGTAGGCCATCGCCGCGACGAAGACGAGCAGCCCGCCGGCGAAGATCATCTGCGGCAGGACGTTGCGCCGGGAGGCCTCCGAAAGCTCCATGTCGTCGCCCGAGGTGCGCACCCGCGTCTTGATGGCGAACAGGATGGAGATCACGGCGAGGATCAGGATGCCGATGGCGATCGGCCTCAGGAAGATGTCGAAGCCGTAGATCTGCACCGTGCGGTAGAGCGAGGCTTCCAGCCGCTGCGACAGGACGAGGCCGATGAGCAGCGCCGCGCGCG
>JAIYAB010000251.1 GCA_027489275.1 Hyphomicrobiales bacterium | reverse complement strand
GGCGCTGGACTGGGCGCACAAGCGCCTGCTGGCCCGGCCCGAGCAGCGCAAGATCCTGATGATGATCTCCGACGGCGCGCCGGTCGATGATTCCACCCTGTCCGTCAACCCGGGCAACTACCTCGAGCGGCACCTGCGCTGGATCATCGAGGAGATCGAGACCCGCTCGCCGGTCGAGCTGATCGCCATCGGCATCGGCCACGACGTCACGCGCTACTATCGCCGCGCGGTGACGATCGTCGACGCGGAGGAGTTGGGCGGCGCGATGACGGAGAAGCTCGCCGAGCTCTTCGACGACACGCCGCCGGCGCCCGCGCGGCCTTCGGTTCCGCAGCGCCGGGCCGGCGCGGGCCGCGCGTGAGCGGTTCCTCCCGCCGGCGGGCGCTCGGCCTGCTCGCCGCGGGCGCCTGCGGGACGGGGCTGGGCCTGTTCGCCCTGCATCGCAGCGCCGGATCCGAGCCGATCGGTGGGGCCGTACCCGTCCTCGTCAAGAGCGCGCGCATCGACCACTTCATGCTGCGCGAGCCGGAGCTGCGGCGGTTCGGACGGCTGGATTTTCTGGGCGGCCTCGAACTCACTTCGACGAACGAGCATTTCGGCGGGTTGTCGGGCGTGGCCGTCGCCGGCGACGGCCGCCGCATCACGGCGGTGACGGACAAGGGCCTGTGGTTCGGCGGCACGCTGACGCTGGCGGAGGGCGGCGCGCCGACCGGGCTCGTCGACACGGTGATGGCCCCGATTCTCGGACCGAACGGGCAGCCGCTGGCAGCCATGAAGCGCTCGGATTCCGAAGGCCTCGCCGTCGCCGGTGGCGTCGCCTACGTCTCGTTCGAGCGCACCCCCGACATCCTGCGCTTCGCCCTGCAGCGCGACGGGTTCGCCGCCCGCGGGGAGATCCTGCCGCGCCCGGCGGGAACGACGCTGCTGCGGGCGAACAAGGGGCTGGAGGCGGTGGCGGTAATTCCCGGCGGGCTTCATGCGGGCAGCGTCATTGCCATCGCGGAGGCGCCGCCGCGCAGCGAGGACGAGCGGCCGACGGTGCCCGGCTGGTTCGTGACCGGTCCGCGCGGCGCGACCTTCGAGGTGGTTCGGTACGGAACCTTCGCCGTCACCGACGCGGCCTTCCTGCCCGACGGGGACCTGCTTCTGCTCGAGCGCAGCTTCGCCTGGCTCGACGGCGTCGCGATGCGCATCCGCAGGATCGCCGGACGGGACGTCAGGCCGGGCGCTCGCCTCGAGGGGGAGGAGATCCTCAAGGCCGACATGCGCAGCCAGATCGACAACATGGAAGGCCTCGCCGTGCATCGCGAGGCCGACGGGTCAATTGTGCTGACCCTCGTGTCGGACGACAATTTCTCGTTCCTGCAGCGCACGATCCTGCTGCGCTTCCGCCTCGTCGGCTAGCGCCCCGACCAGCCCGGGACCCGAGCCTGCCGCTGCGCCTCGACCGGCTTAACCGCGCCGAGCAGGGCGCCGTAGGGCGCGAGGGCGAGCAGGGCGATCAGCATTTTCACGCCGAAGTCGCAGATGGCGAGGCTGACCCAGAGCGGCACGGGGTCCAGCCCGGGAAACGGCACCGGGGTCGCCAGCTCCGCCACGCCCGCGAAGGCGATCGCGAAGAAGAGGGCCGTGTCGAGCGCCGAGCCGACGATGCTGCCGATCAGCGGGGCGCGCCACCAACTCTGCCGGCGGAAGCGGTCGAACAGGGTGACGTCGAGCCATTGCCCGACGAGGAAAGCCATCCCCGAGGCCAGCGCGATGCGCGGCGTCGCCAGCACGAGCGACAGCGCAACCGCCAGGACGAAGCCCACCGCGACGAGCCTGCGCGCCATGCCGACGCCGTAGCGGCGGTTCGTCAGGTCGGTCACGAGGAAGGAAACGGGATAGGTGAAGGCGCCCCAGGTGAGATATTCCGCCAGCCCCCAGTACGGAAACGGGTGCTGCACGAGGATGTTCGAGGCAACGACGATGGCCGTCATCGCCGCGACGGGCAGCGCCAGCGCGCGGATGTTGGCGTCCATGGGGCCTCCGGCAGGGCATATGCGCAAACGAAAAAACCTCGCCGCGAGGCGAGGTTCGATCAGGCCGGCCTTGGCCGGCAAACCGTCCGGGACGGCCGTTCGCTCAGACCGCGGCAGCGGCCTTCTTGGCGATCTCGCGCTTCAGTTCGCGCGCGCCCTGCGACAGCTCGGTCTCCGCCGCCTTGGCGAGAAACGCGTCCAGCCCACCGCGGTGCTCGACCGAACGCAGGGCGTTCGCCGACACGCGCATGCGCACCGAACGCTGCAGCGAATCCGACTGCAGGGTCACATTGAAGAGGTTCGGAAGGAAGCGCCGCTTCGTCTTGCGGTTCGAGTGGCTCACGAGGTGACCCACCTGTACTCCCTTGCCCGTCAACTCACACCGACGCGCCATGGCTGAACGTCCTTGTCTTGCTTGGGCTGATCAGGTCCACGTGGGCATTGCGCCCCTGTCCAGAAAGACAGAAGGCGGCCGAGGCCGCCGCCGGAACCACGCAGCATTCAATCGTCGGGGCTCTATAGTCGAGGGGTCTCCAAGCGTCAAGTCGCCGAAGGCCACCCGAATCAGTCACAATGGCGGCCACGAAAGAGTCCCATTGCCACGCTTGGCTCCCGCCCGGCGTGCGTCTCGATTCCTTGCCACGGGATCCATCCCCCGGCCAACAGCGGTCATCGGTCCATGGTGACACTACGCATGGTTACAGCAGCGGCCCGCCGCCGGCCCCGGACGGGCCCGATGCGGGCGGCGGTTCTGCTGGGCGTGCTCGGCCTCGCCGCTCCCGCGGCGGCCGACACGATCGACATCCAGTACGACCTGAGCCTCGCCGGCCTGCCCATCGGCACCGCGACGCTGGGCGGCACGGTGAACCGCGACAGCTACAAGATCGACGTCCGCGCCAAGATGACGGGCCTCGCCGGCATGATCACGGGCGGGCGCGGCGCCGGGTCGTCGGCGGGCGGAGCCATCGGCGGCCGGCCGGTGCCGTCGAGCTACGCGCTCGTCTCCTCGGGATCGAACGGCACCTACACGGTCCGCATGGCGCTGGCGTCGGGATCGGTCGCCGCCCTCGAACTGAAGCCGCCGCTCGACGAGAAGATCGACCGGGTGCCGCTGCAGGACCAGCACAAGCGCAACGTCGTGGACCCGGTCAGCGCCCTGCTGATGCCGGTCTCCCGCGGTGGGCCGCTGCTCGAACCGTCCTCCTGCAACCGGACGATCCCGGTCTTTGACGGCGCCGGGCGTTTCGACGTGGAACTCACCTATTCCTCCCGCGAAACGGTCGATATCCCCGGCTATCGCGGCCCGGTCATCGTCTGCGCCGCGCGCTACACGCCGATCGCCGGCCATCGCACGGGCCGCAAGTCGACGCAGTTCATGGCCGACAACCGGGAGATGGAGGCGTGGCTCGCCCCCGTCGACAACGCGCGGATGCTGGTTCCGGTGAAGATCTCCGTGAAGACCATGGTCGGCACCACCGTGATCGAGGCGAGCCGATTCAACACGACCCGTTCGACGGCCTCCAGCGCGACGGAACCAGAGAAGACCCCGCGCGCCGGCGCGAACTGAGCGGGCAGCGCGTTTTCGGCGCAGCGCTCGTGCGCATGTCGGCGACAGTGTCGGCGCGGGGCTGAGCCGGCCGTCGCGAGTCTCGCCGGCAGACCGGACAGTCATACCGCCGCCGCGCACCCGTCCTGCGAGTCGAGCGCCATGGCGCGCAAGTCGAAGGCCCGGCCCGGGCGAGTCGTCGTCGATATCATCTTTGGCGCCCAAGGATCCGCTCGTGGTGTCAATCGGAGCAGGGGCGCACCATATCTCGTAGGGAACGAATGAAGACTCTGGTCGAGTCATCGATTCGGGCCCGATTCGTTCACACCACGTTCCCGTCCGGCGAACCCTTGCGGTCCGGGCCGACGGGCGTGGTACAGATGCCGTCGTGGGCGCGCGTCGTCCGACCGCCCGAGGACTCCAGCTCTCGATGCTTCCCCGCTCCCTTCCCGCCTCCATCCGGGCCCGCGGCGTCACCGCGGTCCTGGGGCCGACGAACACCGGCAAGACGCATCTCGCCATCGAGCGGATGATCGGCCACGGCGCCGGCATGATCGGCCTGCCCCTGCGGCTGCTGGCGCGCGAGGTGTACCAGCGCGTCGTCGACCGCGTCGGGGCGGACGCGGTCGCGCTGGTGACCGGCGAGGAGAAGATCAAGCCGGCGGGCGCGCGCTTCTGGGTGGCGACGGTCGAGGCGATGCCGCGCGACCTCGAACTGCCCTTCGTCGCCATCGACGAGATCCAGCTCGCGGCGGACCGCGACCGCGGCCATGTATTCACCGACCGGCTGCTGAACATGCGCGGCCGCGCCGAGACCCTGCTGATCGGCGCGGCGACGATGAAGCCGCTCATCGAACAGCTTCTGCCCGGCGTCAGCGTCGTCTCCCGCCCGAGGCTGTCCACGCTGAGCTTTGCGGGCGAGAAGAAGATCACCCGGCTGCCGCGCCGCTCGGCCATCGTCGCCTTCTCGGCGGAGGAGGTCTACGCCATCGCCGAGCTGATCCGCCGCCAGTGCGGCGGGGCGGCGGTGGTGCTCGGCGCGCTCTCGCCGCGCACCCGCAACGCGCAAGTCGCGCTCTACCAGTCGGGCGACGTCGACTACCTGATCGCCACCGACGCGATCGGCATGGGGCTCAACCTCGACCTCGAACACGTCGCCTTCGCGGCGGACCGCAAGTTCGACGGAGCGATGCACCGACGCCTCACCCCTGCGGAATTCGGACAGATCGCCGGCCGCGCCGGCCGGCACCTTCGCGACGGCACCTTCGGCACCTCGGGGCGCTGCGCGCCGTTCGATCCCGACCTCGTCAAGCAGCTCGAGGACCACACATTCGATCCGCTGCAGATCCTGCAGTGGCGAAATCCCGAGCCCGACTTCGGGTCCGTCGCGCGCCTCATCGCCTCCCTCGAGGCCGTTCCGGAGGAACGCGGGCTCACCCGCGCCGTGGCCGCCGACGACGTCGTGGCCCTCGACATCACCGCCAGGGACGCGGAAATGCGAGGCTACGCCTCGAATCCGGCCGCCGTGCAGCGGCTGTGGGAGGTGTGCCAGGTTCCCGACTACCGCAAGGTCGCGCCGCAGGCGCATGCCGACCTGGTCGCCACGCTCTACCGCCAGTTGATGCGCGACGGCCGGCTCGGGAACGACTGGTTCGCCCGCCAGGTGGCGGAACTCGACCGGGTCGACGGCGACATCGACACGCTGTCGAACCGCATCGCGCAGGTGCGGACGTGGACCTTCGTGGCGAACCGCCCGGACTGGCTTCGCGATCCTGAGCATTGGCAGGGCGTCACCCGTCAGGTAGAGGACAGGCTGTCGGATGCTCTGCACGAGCGTCTGGCACAGAGATTTGTGGATCGCCGCACCAGCGTGTTGATGCGGCGCCTAAGAGAAAACGCGATGCTCGAGGCGGAAATCACGGCGGCGGGTGACGTTCTCGTCGAGGGTCACCATGTCGGCCGGCTGCAGGGCTTCCAGTTCGCGCCCGATCCGCATGCCGGCGGGCCGGACGCGAAGGCGCTGCGCAACGCCGCGCAGAAGGCGCTGGCGGGCGAGATCGACACGCGCGCCGCGCGGCTCTCGGGCGCGGGCGACGACGCCTTCGTGCTCTCCAACGACGGCGCCCTGCGCTGGCAGGGCGAGGTGGTCGCGAAGCTGGCCGCCGGCGACAAGCTGCTCGAGCCGAGGCTGCGGTTGCTCGCCGACGAGCAGCTCAACGGCGGCTCGCGCGAACTCGTGCAGGCGCGGCTCGACCTCTGGCTCAAGACCCACGTCGAGAAGCTGCTGGGCCCGCTGCTGAAGCTCGAGAACCCCGAGGCGCTGAACGGGCTGGCCCGCGGCCTCGGCTTCCAGATCGCGGAAGCGCTGGGCGTGCTCGAACGCTCGCGCGTCGCCGACGACGTCAAGTCGCTCGACCAGGAGGGCCGCTCGGCGCTCCGCGCGCTCGGCGTGCGTTTCGGCGCCTACCACCTCACCGTGCCGGCCCTGCTGAAGCCCGCGCCGCGTGGCCTCGCCTCGCAGTTGTGGGCTCTCAAGCATGGCGGCCCCGAGGTGAAGGGGCTCGACGACATCCTCCATCTCGCCGCCTCCGGCCGCACCTCGATCCCCGTCGACAAGGAGGTCCACAAGGGCCTCTACCGCGCCGCGGGCTTCCGCGTGTGCGGCGAGCGCGCCGTGCGCGTCGACATTCTCGAGCGCCTGGCCGACCTGATCCGGCCGGCTATCCACTACCGTCCCGGCACGACGCCGGGCGAGCCGCCCGCCGGCACGGCGGACGGCGAGAGCTTCGTCGTCACCACGTCGATGACATCGCTGTGCGGCTGCTCGGGCGAGGATTTCGCATCGATCCTGCGTTCGCTGGGCTATGTGGTTGAGCGCCGGCAGGGTCCGCCGATCAGGACGCCGCTGCTCGCGCCCGCGCCCGTGACGCCGGCCGTCCCGGCGGCGGCCGCGGAGGCCGCCACGGATGTGGCGGCAGACCCCTCCGACGACGCCGCTCCCGCTGCCGCGGAGGCCTCTGCGGAGGCTGCCAGCGCGTCTCCGACGGACATTCCCGCCGAGGCTGCTGCTCCGGAGGCGCCCACCGCGATCGAAGCGCCTGCGGAGGCCGCTGCAGAGGACACTTCTGCGGCAGAGGCGGCCGTTTCCGCGGACGCGGGCGGCGAGCCATCCGCCGCGGGAACCGGCGAGCCGGTGGCGGCCGATCCGCCGGTTGCGGAGGTT
>JAIYAB010000284.1 GCA_027489275.1 Hyphomicrobiales bacterium | reverse complement strand
GGATCGGCATGCGCCGCCCGGTGCCGAACTTGCCCCCGGTCCAGCCGGTGTTGACCAGCCAGCAATCGACATGGTGCCGGTCGATCAGGTCGCGCAAGAGGTTGCCGTACACCGACGGATGGCGCGGCATGAACGGCGCACCGAAGCAGGTCGAGAACGTCGCCTCGGGATCCTTCACGCCCTTTTCCGTGCCCGCCACCTTCGCCGTGTAGCCGGAGAGGAAGTGGTACATCGCCTGTGCCGCCGTGAGCTTGGCGATCGGCGGCATCACGCCGAAGGCGTCGCAGGTCAGCATCACGATGTTCTTCGGCACGCCGGCGCGGCCGGTGTCCGAGGCGTTCGGAATGAAGTCCAGCGGATAGGCGATGCGCGTGTTCTCGGTGCGCGACCCGTCGTCGAAGTCCGGGACCCGGGTGACCGGATCGAGGATAACGTTCTCCATCACCGTGCCGAACCGCTCGGTCGTGGAGTAAATCTCAGGCTCGGCCTCGCGCGACAGGCGGATGGCCTTGGCGTAGCAGCCGCCCTCGAAGTTGAAGACGCCGCCTGGGCCCCAGCCGTGCTCGTCGTCGCCGAGAAGCGTGCGGTTCGGGTCTGCCGACAACGTGGTCTTGCCGGTGCCCGACAGGCCGAAGAACACGGCCACGTCATTGCGGGAGCCGACGTTGGCCGAGCAATGCATCGGCATCACGGTCTTCGCCGGAAGCGTGAAGTTGAGGTAGGTGAAGACGGACTTCTTCATTTCGCCGGCGTAGCTCGTGCCGCCGATCAGCACGATCTTGCGGGTGAAATCGCAGGCGATGACCGTCTCACTCCGGCAGCCGTGGCGGACCGGGTCCGCCTTGAACGACGGCAGGTCGACGATCGTCAGGTCGGGCACGAATCCGGCCAGCTCGGACGCGTCCGGGCGGATCAGAAGATTGCGGATGAACAGAGAGTGCCACGCATACTCGGTGAAGACCCGGGCCTTGACCCGGTTGGCCGGGTCGGCGCCGCCGTGCAGGTCTTGCGCGAAGAGGTCCATGCCCTTTGCATGCGCCAGCATGTCGGCGAGAAGCGTGTCGAACTTGTCCGGCTCGAGCGAACCGTTGTTGTCCCACCACACGCTGTCGGCGGTCAGCGCGTCGCGGACGATGAACTTGTCCTTGGGGGAGCGGCCGGTGTGGATGCCGGTTTCGGCGACGAGAGCGCCGCCAGCAGCGAGGCGGGCCTCGCGGCGTGTCATGGCTTCCTCGTAGAGCTGCGGGGCCTGCAGGTTCCAGAAGACGCGTTTGAGGCCCTTGAAACCGAAGGCCTCCGCGCCGTGGGCGCCGTTGTAGGTGCCGATATTGTCCACGTTGTCTCTCCCTGCGCCCGCGCCGTTCCGCGGACACTCCTCTCGAAACACCACCGCCCGGCCGATCCGGCCGGTTCCGACCGACGGCGGACGCTAGTTGTCCGCTTCGGCGCCTGCAAGTCAGACTTTCAGTTCAATCATCACGAGACGTGCGGGGGAACAAGTCGTTCCATTCCGGACAGTTACCAGCGCGAAGTGCATGTTCCATTCTGACTGGAATTCGGAATGATTTGATCGATTTTTACTGTCGCGCCCGCGCCGTTTCGGCGAGGACCCGGAGAGCCTTCCGAAGCGCTACGGGGCCGTCCACCCGGAAGGGAAACAGCAGGCGCGCGAACCGGTCGCCGTCGGCGAGATCACATCCCTCCGGATCGATCCCGGACATGCGCCAGTCTCCGGCCGCGAGGCCGAGCAAGGTGGTCGCGTAGAGCGAGACGGCGTCGGAGTGGTCCCGGTTGACATGGTCGAGCGCCTCGGCCTCGGCCTCGACGAGGCCATCGGCGCCTTCCATGTCGAGGACGAGGTCGGACGCTGCGATGTCCACGATCCTGCCAAATCCCGCCACGAGATGCGCGCCTTGCGGAACGAGCCGCCAGAACGAGAAATCCGCGAAATCGGCGTACATCGCCGCGCCCGGGTGGCGGGCCAGGAAGCGGCGGCGCACGCGCGGGTCGTCCGACCGTTCCGCACGCGTGGTCACGCTGACACGCGGATGCACCAGTGGATCACCGGCGCCGACCTCTGCGAACAGGATGCCCGTGGCGGGGTTCGCCTCGATGTTGAGCGTATGCAGCGCCAGACGGGAAATGAGTACGACGGGCGTTCCGTCGATGTCGGTCGCCGCCGAGATCAGGGACGGGTAGGGGCCGCCCGTCGTGCGATCGAGGGTGGCAAGCGTCGCGAAACGGGCGCTGCGCGCCAGTCGTCGCGCCTCTGCGCGTGCATCGAAGGCGGGCGTGGCGCTCATCGTTCATTCCCAAGCGGAGACGTCGCATCACGACGGCAAAACATGGCAAAATCGTGCGTTCGGCATTACATTGCCCAAACGCTGGCCCGGCAAGGCCCTGCGCAGGAGCGCAGCCACATTTCAGCCGCGCTTGTCACGGAGCGTCCCCGCCGTCGCGCGCGCCGCGCAGAACCGGAAGACACGATGCCGACGATTGCCCTGGTCGATGACGACCGCAACATCCTGACCTCAGTCTCCATCGCCCTGGAGGCCGAAGGCTATCGCATCCAGACCTACACCGACGGCGCTTCCGCCCTCGACGGGTTGAAGCAGAATCCCCCCGACCTGGCCATCTTCGACATCAAGATGCCGCGCATGGACGGCATGGAACTGCTGCGCCGGCTGCGGCAGAAGTCGGACCTTCCCGTGATCTTCCTCACCTCCAAGGACGAGGAGATCGACGAGCTGTTCGGCCTCAAGATGGGCGCGGACGACTTCATCCGGAAGCCGTTCTCCCAGCGGCTGCTCGTGGAGCGGGTCAAGGCCGTGCTGCGCCGCGCCGCGGCGAAGGAGGCGACGGCGCCCAAGGAGGGCGACGCCAAGGTCCTCGAGCGCGGCCTGCTCAAGATGGACCCGGAGCGCCACACCTGCACCTGGAAGGGCGAGCCGGTGACGTTGACCGTCACCGAGTTCCTGATCCTGCAGGCCCTGGCCATCCGTCCCGGCGTCGTGAAGAGCCGCAACGCACTCATGGATGCCGCCTACGACGATCAGGTCTATGTGGACGACCGAACCATCGACAGCCACATCAAGCGGCTCCGCAAGAAGTTCAAGGTGGTCGACGACGACTTCGAGATGATCGAGACGTTGTACGGCGTGGGCTATCGCTTCAAGGAGGGCTGAGCCGCGCCTCGCGCGGCGGGCGGTCATGACGGTCGAGATCGAGCGGGGCGTCCCGGCCCCGGCCTCACGCGGGATCCGGCGCACCGGCGGCATGGCGTTCCCGCGGGCCGTGCGGGATCGTGTGCGGCGTCTCGGGCGCCTGTTCGGCCAGCGGGCCGCGTCCAGCCTCGTGCGTCGCATCGTCGTCCTGAATCTTGCCGGCCTCGTCGCCCTGCTCGGAGGCTTTCTCTATCTCAACCAGTTCCGGGCCGGCCTCATCGATGCCCGTGTCCAGAGCCTTCTGACCCAGGGCGAGATCATCGCCGGCGCCGTCGCCGCCTCCGCCACGGTCGACACCGACAGCATCACGATCGACCCCGACAAGCTGCTGCAGCTGCAGGCGGGCGAGAGCCTCGGCCCCGGCGACGACGCCGGGCTGGAGTTCTCCATCAATCCCGAGCGCGTAGCCCCCCTGCTGCGCCGGCTCGTGATGCCGACCCGGACCCGCGCCCGCATTTACGATCGCGACGGGTTCCTGATGATCGATTCGCGGTCGTATTCGTTGCGCGGCGACATCATCTCCCGGCCGTTGCCCCCGCCGGAAGAAGACGAGGCGACGTTGGTCGAGCGCACGTGGAGCCAAGTCAAGCGCAGCTTCGGCCGCACCGGCCTCCCGCTCAACGACGATGCGTCGAATTCGCCCGACGGACGCTCTCTGCCCGAGGTCTCGCGCGCGCTCGGCGGGTCGCCGGCCAGCGTCGTGCGCGTGAACTCCGCGGGTGAGACCATCGTTTCGGTCGCCGTGCCGATCCAGCGCTTCAGGGCGGTGCGCGGCGCCCTGCTGCTGTCGACACAGGGCGGCGATATCGACGCCATCATCGCGTCGGAGCGCATGGCCATTCTCCAGGTGTTCGGCGTTGCGGCCGGCATCATGATCGTCCTTTCGGTGCTGTTCGCCGGGACGATCGCAGGGCCGATCCGCCGGCTGTCATCCGCTGCCGACCGCGTGAAGCGCGATATCAAGGCCCGCTCGCAGATCCCCGACTTCACGGACCGTGCCGACGAGATCGGCCATCTGTCCGGCTCGCTGCGCGAAATGACCGGCGCGCTCTACGACCGGATCGAGGCGATCGAGAGCTTCGCCGCGGACGTGGCGCACGAGCTCAAGAACCCGCTGACGTCGCTGCGCAGCGCCGTCGAGACGTTGCCTCTCGCCCGCTCTGACGAGAGCCGCGGACGCCTGCTTTCGGTCATCCAGCACGACGTCCGGCGGCTCGACCGGTTGATCAGCGACATTTCGGACGCCTCGCGCCTCGATGCCGAACTCGCGAGGGCAGACGCGCGTCCCGTGGACATGGCGCTTCTGCTGGAAACCGTGACGGGGGTCGCCAACGAAGTGCGCCGCGACGACGATGTGCGGATCCGCCTCGATATTGCGCCGCACGCGCTGGGAAGGGCCGCTTACCGGGTGTCCGGCCACGATTCGCGCTTGGGTCAGGTCATCAGCAACCTGGTCGAGAATGCACGGTCCTTCTCGCCTCGGGGCGGCGAGGTCCGCGTCGCCTTGCGACGGATCGGCGGCGATGTGGAAATCGCCGTCGAGGATGACGGGCCGGGCGTTCCGCCCCATGCGCTGGAGCGGATCTTCGAGCGCTTCTACACCGATCGCCCGGATCAGGGCTTCGGCCAGAACTCCGGGTTGGGGTTGTCGATCTCGCGTCAGATCGTCGTCGCGCACCGAGGACGCATCTGGGCCGAGAACCGGACTGGCTCCGGGCCGGAAGAGCGGCTCGGCGCAATCTTCCGCGTCCGGTTGCCGGCCGTCCCGCAATGACGTCCAGTGCGGCCTGGCAGGCGCTCCACGCGAGTTGCGTGGTGGTCGGGGAGGCCGGAATCCTGTTGCAGGGACCCTCGGGTAGCGGAAAATCAACCTTGGCCCGCCGCATCGTCGAGGATGCGCGCCAGCGCGGACACTTTGCGCGCCTCGTAGGGGACGATCGCATCCTCCTGTCCGTCCGCGCCGGCCGTGTGCTGGTCCGTCCCCATCCGGCGCTCGAAGGCGCGCTCGAGGTCCGTGGCATCGGAATTGTCGAAGACGAGCACGCCGACGCGGCCGTCGTGCGCCTCGTCGTCGACTGCGGGACGGCTCCCGCCCGATTTCCTGAGCTCCAACAACGGTTTACGGACCTGTTCGGTGTGCGGATCCCGCTTCTGGCGGCGGGACCCGCACAGGCGGACGCCGTCCTTCTTCGACTGGCTGCGAAGAGTTCTCCGCTGGAAACGGAACCGCCGTCGACCTGATGGCGTTCAGAGGGGTTGCACTTCTGGCTGCGTCGCACAAAATGACAGTGTGCGCCCCAGGCGCGCTGGAGAAGCCGTTCATGATCGGGATGGTGCTCGTGACGCACGGGCGGCTTGCCGTCGAATTCCGTGCCGCGATGGAGCACGTCGTAGGTCCGCAGCGACAGGTTGAGACGATCACGATCGGCCCGGACGACGACATGGACCAGCGTCGGCGAGACATCCTCGCCGCCGTCGAAGCCGTCGATACGGGCGATGGCGTCGTCATCCTGACGGACATGTTCGGCGGTACGCCGTCCAATCTGGCCATTTCCGTCATGAATGGCGGAAAGACGGAGGTCGTCGCCGGGATCAACCTGCCGATGCTCATCAAGCTTGCCAGCGTCCGCGGCGAGTGCGACCTCGACCGCGCGGTGGTCCAGGCCCAGGATGCGGGCCGCAAGTACATCAACGTCGCAAGCCGGGTCCTGGCAGGCAAATGATCGACGAGGAACCCTGTCCGCCCGCGCCCGTCCCCGACGGAGCGCTGATTCGCGAGCTTCGCATCGTCAACCGCAAGGGCCTGCACGCCCGCGCCACGGCCAAGTTCGTACAGTGCGCCGAAGGATTCGAATCCGCCATTCAGGTCACGCGCTGCGGCGAAACCGTCGGCGGCACCTCGATCATGGGCATCCTCACGCTGGGTGCCGGCATCGGAACGACCATCACCGTGACAGCCGTCGGACCGGACGCCGACGCGGCCCTCGAGGCGCTGGACGCGCTCGTCGCCGGGCGGTTTGGCGAAGACGAGTAGCGTCAGCCGCTGCGGCGGAACTGGAAGTCCGGCCGGGCGGCGCGGATCATCATCATTTCGGCGACGTTCGCGTGCGTCAGCATGCCGACGAGGCGTCCCTCCGGCTCGACGACCGGCAGGGCCATGCGCCCTGACTTCTGCAGCGCCTCGAGCGCGCGTGCGAGCGGTTCGCCGTCGCGCAACGGATCGCTCGGCGGCGCCATCACGTCGATGACGGAGGCCCGCTCGCCCTTGTCCCGCAGCGCGGCGATGAGGTCCGGGCGGGTCACGATGCCGGCGGGCCTGCCCCACCCGTCGACAACGGGGAACTCTTCCTGCGTCGTACGCAACAGGCAGTCGACGGCGTCCGCCACCGTCGCCGTCAGCGGAAGCGACGCATAGGTCGTCACCATGGCGTCCGCGACCGTCGTCCCGGCGGTGGCCGAACGAAACGCGACGGCCTCGTCCTCTGCGCCCGCGGCCATGTAGACGAATATCGCGATGAAGATGAGGATCGGGTTCCCGAAGAACCCGGCAAAACCGAGCGCGACGGCCAGCGCCTGTCCGATGGTTGCGGCGATGCGCGTGGCCTTGACGGGGCCCATCCGCATGGCCAGCAGGGCCCGCAGCACGCGCCCGCCATCCATGGGGAAGGCCGGGATCATGTTGAACACGGCGAGAAACACGTTCGCAACGAGGAGCCGCGCGGCCAGCCGCTCCTGTCCGGGCTCCTGGAGCCGGGCGAGATCGTCCGCGTCGAGCGTCGCGCCGAGCCCGACGACCAGGACGATCGCGATCACCACGTTCACGGCGGGACCGGCGAGGGCCACCACCAGCTCCTGCGACGGTTTGTCGGGCAGTCGCTCGAGGTTGGCGACACCGCCGATCGGATACAGCGTCACCTCGGGCGTGCGGATGCCGTAGCGCCGGGCCGCGGCAATGTGCCCGAACTCGTGCAGCACCACGCAGCCGAACAGCAGCGAGACGAAGAGCACCGCGGACCATCCCGCCGCCGCGCCGCCGGCCATGGCCTGCCCGACGCCGATCCAGACCAGGAACAGCAGGAACGTCAGGTGGATCCGGATCGCGGTGCCGGCGATCGTCCCGATCGTGATGGACCACGGCATGGACATCTCCCGCCCCGCAGGGCCGGTGTCAGCTCTTCGGCTTCGCCTTGGGATCGGCCGCCGGCGCGGGCTTGGCGGCCGGCTTGGC
Source organism: Hyphomicrobiales bacterium (assembly GCA_027489275.1). Classification (GTDB taxonomy): domain Bacteria; phylum Pseudomonadota; class Alphaproteobacteria; order Rhizobiales; family Beijerinckiaceae; genus Alsobacter. The sequence continues at coordinate 13,987 of JAIYAB010000284.1, read as the reverse complement.
GGTCACGCCGCCCTTGTCCTCGCCCGGCACGAAGACGCCGCGGACGCGCCCGCCGGCGGCCGACGCGCCCGCCTCGACAATGGCGACGCCGGTCTCGGTGTCGTAGACGAGCTTCTCGCCCTTGGTCACGTTCTCGCCCTGGCTGAGCGCGACGTTGCCCGTGAGCACGATCTTGTTCGAGGAGCGGTCGAAGACGCCCTCGTTGCCGGTCGCCACCTGGTCCTTGGAGATCACCGTGACGCCTCCCTTGGCCTCGACGCGGCGCAGCGCCGTGCCACCCTCGCCTTCGGCTGCCGCCGGTTGCGCCGCCGGCTGGCCGGTCGGCGAGGACTGCCTGTCGTAGAACACGATCATCTGGGCCGACTTGATCGTCGTGTCTCCCTGCACGGCGATGACGTTGCCCGAGTAGATCGCCCGCTGCTCCTTGCTGAACACCTCGAGCCGATCGGCGTCGATCTGGATCGGCTCCTTGGAGGCGGTGCCGAAGCCCGGCGCGGCGACCTGCTTCTTCTGAGGCTGCGTCTGGGCCTGCGTCTGGAGCGGCGCGGCGAGATGCAGGGCGACCGCGGCCGCCGCGACCAGCTTGAAAGAGGTCATGGTCTCGTGTCCTTGCTCGCCTGCCGCTCCGCCTCCGGTTTCATGACGGTGCGGACGCGGCCTTCGAAGACAATATGGGAGCCGCTGTCGTACATGTCGACGCGCGCGGCGTCGATGGTCCCGCCGTTGAAGTTGACGGTCACCGGATCATCGCTGAAGACATTCCCGGCGCGGAAATCGACGCGCGCCGACTTCATCCGCACGTCGTAACCCGCCTCGGTCCTCACGCGGACGTCGTCGCGCAGGTCGAGCTTTTCGTTCGAGCTGTCGTAGACGCCCTGCTGCGACTGGACCGTGGCGATGCTCTTGTCCTGCATCACGACGCGCGCCCGCAGGTCGCGCAGCTCGATGATGCTCGGGGTCTTGATGTCCTGGGCGGCCCACTGGGCCGTCACCTCATAGGGCCGGTTGTCGCTCTTGAACCCGGTGAGGCGCGGCAGTTCCATCGTGATGCGCGTGCCGTTCAGGCTGACGTTGCCGATCGACACGCCGGCGGGCAGGGCCCGGAAGGGGTTCACGAACGCGAAGAACACGATGGCGGCGACCGCCGCTGCCGCGCCGATCGGGATCGCGCGCCGCAGAAGCCGCACGCGCCGCGAGTGCCGCTTCGCGACGACATAGGCATCGGCGGTCTGGAAGCCGTTCAAGGCCGCCGCTGCCTGCGGCCCGGGGCGCGCCATCGTGGTTGTCCCATGTTTCCTTCGGTGGACTGCACGTGGGGGAGCAAGGTGGCAAAGATAAGTCAGCGGGGATGACGGACGGTAAACGCGCCTCACGCGTGGGCAAAAATGTCCTGCTCGGCCCACCCCAACAGGTCCAGTCTGGCACGCGTCGGCAGGTAGTCGAACGATGCTGCGGCGAGGTCCACGCGCCCCTCCCGGGCCAGCATCGCGTCCAGGGCGGCCTTGAGGGCGTGCAGGTGCAGCACGTCCGATGCCGCATAGGCCATCTGCGCGTCGCTCAGTGTATCGGCGCCCCAGTCCGACGATTGCTGCTGCTTCGACAGATCGATGCCGAGTAGCTCGCGCGTGATGTCCTTGAGCCCGTGGCGATCGGTGTAGGTGCGCACCAGTTTGGAGGCGATCTTGGTGCAGTAGACGGGGGCCGGCATGACGCCCAGCGTGTGGAACAGGACGGCGAGGTCGAAGCGGGCGAAATGGAAGATCTTGGTCACGGCGGGATCGGACAGCAGCGCCGCCAGCCGTGGCGCCTCGGCGGGCCCGCGTGGAATCTTCACGAGGTCGGCGCTACCGTCGCCGCGCGACAATTGGACGAGGCACAGCCTGTCCCGCAACGGATTGAGCCCGAGCGTCTCGGTGTCGATCGCGACCGCCGGGCCGAAATCGATGCCGGCGGGCAGGTCGCCATGGTGCAGGCGAATGGTCATGTCCGGATGTTTCCGCGGAGGGCGACGGCTGGCCGGCCGGATGCAGGCCATACCGACGTCCGATGACAGCGCCCCTAGCACGAGGGCGGGCCTGCGAACCACCGGAAACTTGGTTGGACGACCGGGCGTCGAAGAAGCAAATCCTGTGTCCGTGAACTGCTCGACGTCGAGCGTTCCTCAACCACTGCGCCAGGGCGCTTTGCGACGAATGGCCTCAACGTCGTGCAGCGCGACAACTCCGACCGCTTCGCCGTCCGAGGCGGCTTATCCCGCAAGTTGGCGGGGCGGTTACGAGCAGATCGGCTGATCGGGACGCCGCGCTCGCGGCCGGAATCGCGCCCGGGTGAAACCGTTTGGGCCGGAAGGGCGAATACGGCGCCGGCAGTGAGGTAGAGGGCCTGTCAGGGCGGACAGGTCCGCAAAATGAAGTCTTTTCAGAGATCACCAATCCCCGGCAGGGGAAGAAAACACTATGTCATTCGCCGGATTGGTGCCCAGGAGAGGACTCGAACCTCCACGACTTTCATCACTGGTACCTGAAACCAGCGCGTCTACCAATTCCGCCACCTGGGCTCGGCGCGTCTCATACGGGTCGCTGCGGGGCGTGTCAACGGCGGCGCAGCCGCTGCGCGGCAAATGGAGGAGGCGACGAACGATATTTGCGCCGGCCTGCGACGCAATCGGCCCTTGCCGCGTTACATCTACCGCCCCACCATCAGGGAACGCAGGTGATCGGAGGTTGCAATGCGCAACGACGACGGACTCTTTGAAAAAAACCCTGCGTTGAAGCTCGTGCTGACGCACGCCGCACTCGGCGCCGCCTTCGGTCTCGTCTTCACGGTCATTCTCGTGCTTGTTGATGCGCACGGTCTCGGCACGCTGCTGCAGCGCTCCGATAGTGCGGTCGTCGCGTTCGTCCTGCTGGCCGGCGGTTTCATGATTACATTCGGCAGCCTCGTCGCGGGCAGCGCGATCATGCTGATGCCCGATGACAGCGACGACGGCCATGGCGGGGGAGGACCCGGCGGACGCCGCGAGTCGCTCGTGCCCGTGCGTATTCGCAGTCGTTCCGGTCGTTGACGCGGCCCCGACTTTCGGAACCCTGTACAGGTTCCGATCCATTGACTAAGAGCCTCTGCGAGGACCGTTGAGGACCGCGAGGAGGCAGCATTGATGGCCACGGCATCCAACCAGCTCGTCACGGTGTTCGGTGGGTCGGGCTTCGTCGGCCGGCATCTCGTGCGGGCACTGGCAAAGCGGGGCTACCGGATCCGTGTCGCCGTGCGCCGTCCGGATCTCGCGCAGTTCCTGCAGCCCATCGGCAACGTCGGGCAGATCCATGCTGTTCAGTCGAACCTGCGATATCCGCAATCGCTGTCGCGGGCCGTCGATGGCGCGGATGCCGTCGTCAACCTCGTCGGCATCCTAGCCGAGGAGGGGCGGCAGACCTTCGAGAGTGTCCAGGCGGAGGGCGCGCGCGCCGTCGCCGAGGCTGCGGCCGCGGCCGGCGTCACCCGGTTCGTACAGATGTCGGCGATCGGTGCGGACGCCGAATCCGATTCCGTCTACGCCCGCACCAAGGCCGCGGGCGAGGCCGCAGCTCTCGCCGCGATTCCGACGGCGGTCATCACCCGGCCATCCATTGTGTTCGGCCCGGAAGACAGCTTCTTCAACCGCTTTGCGACACTTGCGCGGGTGTCGCCGGTGATGCCGCTGGTAGGCGGGGGCGAAACGCGCTTCCAGCCGGTTTTCGTCGGCGACGTGGCCGAGGCCATCGCGCTCGCCATCGATGGCAGCGCCCGCGCGGGAGCGGTCTACGAGCTGGGGGGCCCGGAGATCAGGACCTTCCGCGACCTCATCGCGTTCGTGCTGACGGTCACCGGCCGCAAGCGCATGATGGTACCGCTGCCCTTCGGCGTCGCGCGCATCCAGGCCCGCGTGCTCGAGGCGGTGAAATATGCAAGCTTCGGCCTTCTGCCCGAGGAGTTCCTGCTGACCCGCGATCAGGTCAATCTGCTCGCCCACGACAACGTGGTCAGCGACACCGCGATCGCCGAAGGGCGCACCCTCGCGGGCCTGGGCATCCACCCGGAGTCCATCGGCGCGATCGTGCCAGCTTATCTTGCCCGATTCCGCCGCATGGGCCAGTTCGACCGGACGCCTGCCTGACGGCTCGCTACCGGCGGGCGCGGCTTGCGATCTGCAGGAGTGCACGCGACAGGTGGGCCTCACCGAGGCGGGCCTGCTTGCGTGTGTTGCCCTGGGCCTCGCGCAGCAGGTCGATGATCCCTTCCAGCGACGCGGCCGGCCATGAGGCCAGTTGCCGGTTGAAAGCCTGCTTGCGCTTGAAGAACACCCGCGCGGCCTGTGCCGCAGAGTCGGCGCTCGCGCCGCGGTCGACGGCAAGGCGTGCCTTGTGCAGCACACAGGCATGGCGGAGCGCCGCAGCCGCGATCATGCCGGCATCGTCGCCCTCGGCTAGCACCCTCTGAAGGGCCGCGTCCATCTCCTGCCCGTGCCCGCCGAAGGCGGCATCGATGACGGTGTCCAGGGCGACGGCCGAGGCGTCAGCCATCACGGCGTCGACATGGTCGAGGGTCACGGTGCCTGCGCCCTGGGCGTAAAGGGCGAGCTTCTCGATCTCGCGCAGGCTCAACGCCCGGTCGGCGCCCAGATACCCCACCATTGCATCACGCGCGTCACGTGCAATGGTGAGATCGGCCTTGCGCAGGGTCTGTTCCAGAAGTGCGGCAAGGTCACGCGGGTCGTCGGCATAGCAGGGCAGGGCCATTCCGTGTCGGCACGACTCGATGGCCGTGCGGAGCGGGTTCTTGTTCGCCAGATCTCCTGCCTGGATGACGACCAGGCAATCGACGGGCGGCACGGACAGCAGCGGCGCGAGCGACGGCGCCAGGTTGCGCGACCCCGCGCGCACCCAGATGCACCGGCGTCCCCCGAACAGGCCGAGTGTGTTGGCTTCGTCGGCAAGCCGCATCGTGTCGGACGCAATCTCGTCGCCGTCCAGCCGGATGAGCTGAAACACATCGTCCGGGTTCTCGACGGCGGCCTTGGCGAGACGACTGGATCGCTCTGCAACGAGGCCGCCATTGGGGCCGTAGACCAGCACGAGCGGAAATGCACCATCGGGCCGCCCGAGGAAGGACTCGACCTCATGCGCCTTCCGCTGCGCCATGCGGTTCAGCCTTGGGTGGCGAAATGCGCGGCGATGCGAGTGCGGATCTGCTCGGCCAGAGTGCGGGCGATGCGGATTTCAGCATCGCGTGCCGCCCGGATCGCAGCGTAGCGCTGCTGGGTGCGGTCGTAGCTCGCGGACGCAAACGCCGTACCCGAAACGATCGTCGCGCCGCCGTCGATCTGGGTCAGCGTGAACGTCGCGTCGACGGCCAGCGTCGCCGACGTGGCACGGCCCGTCTGGGAGTTGACGATGGCGGCCTGTAGCCGCTCGTTTGCCGTGAGCGTGAGCCGGTACTTGGGCTGCGTCGTCCCGCCCGATCCGTCCAGCTCGTAGCGGATTTCCTGGACCAGGTAATGTCCGAGGCGCTCCGGCAGCGGCTCCACGACGATCCCGGCGAGGCGCGTCTGCACGGCAGGTGTCGCTGCCGCGCTCGGCGCATACATGGGCCTGAGGCAGCCGGCGGTCGCAAACGCGATCATGACGGTGGTCAGCAACCGGCCGATCGTCGCGCGGGTTGTCTTCGCCTCATGCCACGACATTGACGATCCTCTGCGGCACGATGATGATCTTTCGGACGGGGCGGCCTTCGAGGGCTTTCTGCACGGCTTCCAGATCCAGGGCAGCTGCCTCGACAACCGCGTTCGTCGCGTCGCGGGCGACGCTCACCTCGGCTCTCCGCTTGCCGTTGACCTGCACAGGCAGGGTGATGACGTCCTCGACGACCAGGGTCCGGTCGGCAACGGGCCAGGCGGATTGCCCGACCAGCGTGTCGCGGCCGAGCGCGGCCCAGCACTCCTCGGCCAGGTGCGGCATCATCGGCGAGACGATGGCGACCAGGATCTCCCCTGCCTCGCGCAGCGCCCAAGCAACGTCCGTGGCGATAGGCTCCTCGGAGATGCCGCCGATCGCGCCGGACAGCGCATTCGCCAGTTCGTAGACGTGGGCGACGCACCGGTTGAAACGCAGCCGTTCGACGTCCTCCTCGACACGGATGAGCGCACGATGCGCCGCCTTGCGGATCGCCATAGCCTCCGGTCCGAAGGTTCCGGGCTCGACCGTGTCGTGCGGCGACGCAGCGCCGGCGATCTCGCCCGTCAGACGCCAGAGGCGCTGAACGAAGCGCGCCGCGCCCTGGACGCCGTCCTCCGTCCAGATGACGTCTCGCTCGGGCGGCGAGTCGGAGAGCATGAACCATCGGGCGGTGTCCGCGCCGTAGGTTCCGATGATGTCGTCCGGGTCGACGGTGTTCTTCTTCGACTTCGACATCTTTTCGATCGAGCCGATCTCGACCGGTTCGCCGCTGGAAATCAGCGTCGCACTGCGCGTCGCACCGTCGGAGACGATCCGGACCTCGGCAGGCTGCACCCATGCGCCGCTGCCGTCACGGTAGGTCTCATGGACGACCATGCCCTGCGTGAAGAGACCCGCGAAGGGTTCGTCCAGCCCGGCGTGCCCCGTCGCCTTCATGGCGCGCGTGAAGAACCGCGAATAGAGCAAGTGCAGGATCGCGTGCTCGATGCCGCCGATGTACTGGTCCACCGGCAGCCACGCGTCCACCGCGGCCCTGTCTGTCGGGCTGTCCTCGCGCCACGGATCAGTGAAGCGGGCGAAGTACCAGGACGAGTCCACGAAGGTGTCCATCGTATCCGTCTCGCGGCGCGCCTTTGCGCCGCAGGAGGGGCAGCTCACGTGCTTCCAGGTCGGATGACGGTCGAGCGGATTGCCCGGCTTCTCGAAGTCGATGTCGTCGGGCAGCTTGACGGGCAGGTCGCCGATCGGGACAGGGACCACGCCGCAGGCCTCGCAATGGATCACGGGGATGGGGCAACCCCAGTAACGCTGGCGAGAAATCCCCCAGTCGCGCAACCGGAAATTGACCTTACGCCGGGCGACGGGGGCGCTGCCCATCGTCTCTCCTTCGAGACGCGCGGCAACGGCCTCCTTGGCTTCTGCGATCGTCAGTCCGTCGAGAAACCGGGAATTGATCAACCTGCCCTCGCCGTCGAAGGCGGTGTCCGTCACGACGAATCCGGCAGCATCGCTCTCGGGCGGGCACACGACGACGGTGTTGCCGAGACCGTAGGCATTGGCGAATTCGAGGTCGCGCTGGTCATGCGCCGGGCAACCGAAGATCGCGCCCGTGCCGTAGTCCATCAGAACGAAGTTCGCGACGTAGACCGGCAGGGTCCAGCCAGGGTCGAACGGGTGCACGGCGCGGATGCCCGTGTCGAAGCCCTTCTTGTCGGCTTTCTCGATCAGTTCGAGCGCCGTCCCCGTGCGTTTGCACTCGGCGATGAAGGCGGCCAGCTCGGAGTTCGTCTCCGCCGCCGCGCGGGACAGCGGGTGGTCTGGCGCGAGCGCCAGGAACTTTGCGCCGAAGAGCGTGTCCGGGCGCGTCGTGTAGATCTCGACCTCGGTGGATCCGGCCGGTGTGGTCGTCGCATCGAGCGCGAAGCGAACCGACAGGCCTTCCGACCGGCCGATCCAGTTGCGTTGCATCAACCGCACCTTCTCGGGCCAGCGGTCGAGGCCATCGAGCGCATCATGCAGCTCTTGTGCGAAGTCCGTGATCCTGAAGAACCACTGCGTAAGCTCGCGCTGCTCCACCAGGGCTCCCGAGCGCCACCCGCGGCCGTCGATCACCTGCTCGTTCGCGAGCACGGTCTGGTCGACGGGATCCCAGTTGACCTTGGCCGTCTTCCGGTCGACGAGGCCCGCCCCCAGGAAGTCGAGGAACATGCGCTGCTGGTGGCGATAATAGGAGGGGTCGCAAGTCGCGATCTCTCGGTGCCAGTCCAGCGACAGGCCCATGCTCTTGAGCTGGCGCCGCATGGTGGCAATGTTGGCGTAGGTCCATTCGGCCGGATGCACCTTGTTGGCCATCGCGGCGTTCTCGGCCGGCCTGCCGAAGGCGTCCCATCCCATCGGATGCAGAACGTTGAACCCGCGGGCCCGCTTGTAGCGCGCCACCACGTCGCCCATCGCGTAGTTGCGGACGTGACCCATGTGGATGCGCCCGGACGGGTAGGGGAACATCTCCAGCACGTAGTACTTGGGCCGGGGGTCGTCGTTCGGGGTGCGAAAAAGCTCGCGCTCTTCCCAGATCCGCTGCCACTTGGGCTCGGCCTCGCGGGCATTGTAGCGCTCGGACATCATGATTCGGGTATGCTCGGAAATGGACACAGATCAGGGATCGCGCCGCTTGCCCGGCGCGCTTCCGGCGGACTAGGACACGAATGAACGTGTCGGTCAATTGCCGGCGGCAGCAAAGGAATCAGCCGATGATCGAGGATATCGACGCGCGCGAGACCGTGGTTCGGCTCGAGGCCGTGCGGGCCTCCGTTGCGCGCGCCGCGAGGGAGGCAGGGCGCGATCCCGGCGATGTTTCGCTGGTCGCCGTATCGAAAACCTTCCCCGCCGAGGCCATCCTGCCGGTGCTCGAGGCGGGCCAGCGCGTGTTCGGCGAGAACAGGGTTCAGGAGGCCGCGGGCAAATGGCCGTCACTGCGCGAGCGCTGCCCCGACGTGGATCTCCACCTGATCGGGCCGCTGCAGTCCAACAAGGTCCGCGAAGCCTGCGCGCTCTTCGACGTGATCCAGACCGTCGACCGCGAAAGCCTGGCGATCGCCCTGTCCCAGGAGAAGGGCAAGCGCGGCCGCCTGCCAAGGCTCCTCGTCCAGGTCAACACCGGCGAGGAACCGCAGAAGGCGGGCGTGACCCCGGCCGATGTCGATGCCTTTCTGGCCGCCTGCAGGGACCGGTGGGGCCTGCCCATCGAAGGGCTTATGTGCATCCCGCCCGTCGACGAGCCTCCATCGCCTCATTTCGCGCTGTTGGCAACGATGGCAAGGCGCAACAGCTTGTCAGTGCTCTCCATGGGGATGAGCGCCGACTTCGAAGAGGCGATCCAGCTCGGCGCAACTCATGTGCGCGTCGGCAGTGCCATTTTCGGTCATCGCGGCTGATCAGCCCTCTCCCGTCCGCGCTGCGACCAGCGCGAGGAGGCCGGCATCGGTGAAGTCGCGGGCCACGTAGTGAGCGCCGGCCTGCCTCAGCGCCTCCGGTTCGAGCGACGTCGACATGCCTATGACGGTAAGGCCGGCCCCCGAGGCGGATCTGACGCCGGAGCGCGAATCTTCGAAGGCCACCGTTCGGCCGGGCTCGGCGCCGATCTGGCCCAGCCCGACCAGGTAAGGCATCGGGTGGGGCTTGGCATGGGTCATCTCGTCGCCGATCACCACGTGGCTGAATCGCCCGACGAGACCGAGCGCCTCCAGCATCATCGCGGCATTGGCGCGCGGCGCGTTGGTGACGACGGCGATCGGAACGCCGCGGTCGTCGGCCCAGGCGAGGAGATCGAGCAACCCCTCGGCCGGCTTGAGTGCGCCCGCGCGGGACCTGAACAAAGCCTCCTTCTCGTCGGCGAGGCGAACGTGCTCCTCCACCGACCGCTCCGGGAACAGCCGCGCGAAGATGTCCGCGTTCTGGAAGCCGATGATCTGGCTGTCGTAGAAATGCTGGTCGATCGTGGGGCGGCCGTTTCGCGACAGGATGTCGTTGAAGGCGGCGAAGTGAACCGGGTCGGTCTCCACGAGCGTGCCGTCGAGGTCGAACAGAAGGCCGGGGCGGGGGGTCATGCAGAATTGACCGGGCTCAGGGGTGGCGGACGATGAACCGCGTCGAGGGACGCAGGTGCGGAAGGATGAGACGCATCGTCTCGAGCGAGACTGCAACGCAGCCCTGCGTCGGTGGGAAGCCGGGCTTTGCGAGGTGCAGGAAGATGGCGCTGCCCCGCCCGCGAACGGCGGGCGTCCTGTTCCAGTCGAGTTCGACGACGATGTCGTAAAGTCCGTCGGTGCGGCGCATCGTCTCGTGCCCGGCCGCAAACGGCAGTTGCACGGGCCGGTTGTAGCGCCTGTGCGAGACGTCGTCGCACCAGCCGTCGTCGGCGCGGATCGGACGGATCGGAAGGACCGTCCGCGGTCGAAGCAACCTGTCGGCCCGCCAGTAGACCGCCACGGGTCGAAGGCTCGCGACGGGGGTCGCGCCGTCGCCTTCGCGCTTGCCGACCCTGACGCCCGAACGGCCGAGCGCACACGGCGCCGAGAGCGCGCCAAAAACAATACGTCCCCGGCGCTGATCGAGGACGCAGGGATGAACGTAAAGAACCTCGGGTGGCATCGAGCGGCTGTCGCTCCGGGGGATGAGATGGCGGGTGCTTGCGAAAGCACCTGCCGCTGGTCTACTTGAACCACAAGGCCCGCGGCAGACCAAGCGGGCTCTCGGGTGCCGTGGCGAGGATCGTGACCATGTCGAACGTGCGCAGCATCCTGGTCGTCGATGACGACCTGGAGCTATCGGGGGCCCTCGCAGAGCAGCTTGCGCTGCACGAGGAGTTCCAGCCGACGACGGCCGACACCGCCGCCAAGGCCATCGCACTGGTGAAGGACACGCGCATCGATCTGGCGCTGATGGACGTCGGCCTGCCGGACATGGACGGCCGCGATGCCGTGAAGGTGATGCGCACGGGCGGCTTCCGCTCGCCGATCATCATGCTGACCGGGCACGATACCGAGGCCGACACCGTCATGGGCCTGGAATCGGGCGCCAACGACTATGTCGTCAAGCCGTTCCGCTTTGCCGTCCTGCTGGCTCGCATCCGCGCGCACCTGCGCCAGCACGAGGCGAGCGAAGATGCGATCTTCACCATCGGGCCCTACACGTTCCGGCCCAGCGCGAAGCTGCTGGTGGCGCCGCAGGGCTCGAAACTGAAGTTGACCGAGAAGGAAACGGCGATCCTGCGGTTCCTCTACCGTGCGGATTCCAAAGTGGTGACGCGCGACGTCCTGCTGACCGAGGTGTGGGGGTACAACGCCAACGTAACCACGCACACGCTCGAAACCCATATCTACCGGCTGCGGCAGAAGATCGAGCGCGACCCTTCCAACGCGCAGATCCTCGTCACCGAGTCGGGCGGCTACAAGCTGAACCCCTGACGTGGCCCTCAAGCGCGACATCGCCGTCCTCAGGACCGTGCCTTTGTTCGAGGCGCTCGACGACGATGCCCTGCGCCTCATCGCGTTTTCGGCCGAGAACCGGGTCTACCGCGCGGGTGACCTGCTGTTCCGCCGCGGCGAGGTATCCGATGGCGGATATGTGATTCTCAGCGGCGCCATCGCCCTCGACGCCGCCGACGATGGGTCTCCTGCTCCGGTCGTCGCGTCGTCCGGTGCGCTCATCGGCGAACTCGCCCTGATCATCGACACGCTTCGCCCCGCCACGGCGATCGTGCGGGAGCCGTGCGCCGTGCTGAAAATCAGCCGCCACGTGTTTCGGCGCGTTCTCGAGGAATTCCCCGAGCTGGCCGAGCGGGTGCACGCGCATTGCCAGGCCAAGCTCCAAGGCATGACGGACGAACTGGCGGCGATCAGGCGCCAGTTAATCCTTCTCGACGATTCGAGCCCTGTTACAACGCGAGGGTGACGGTCACCGGCACGTGGTCGGACGGCCGCTCCCAGCTGCGCGCGCCCCGCACGATGTCCATCGATGCAAGCGAGCCCTCTAGCTCCCGCGACAGCCAGACATGGTCGAGCCTGCGACCGCGGTCCGACTTCTCCCAATCCTGCGCCCGATAGCTCCACCATGTGAAGAGCTTTTCGGGTTCCGGGCGCAGCGCGCGCATGGCGTCCACCCATGATGCCGATTCCTGGACGACGCCGAGCTTCGTGGTTTCGACGGGCGTGTGCGACACGACGTCGAGCAACTGTCTGTGACTCCAGACGTCGTGTTCGAGCGGCGCCACGTTCAGGTCGCCGACGAGGATCGACCGGCCGGCCGCCGGCCGGTCGCGCTGCCCCCACTCGATCATCTCGTCGAGGAACTGCAGCTTGTGGGCGAATTTCACGTTCAGCGCCGGATCGGGGATGTCGCCGCCGGCCGGGACGTAGAAATTGTGCAGCGTGATCCCGGCCGCCGCGCCGGCGTCCTTCGTCAGCGTCACGGCGATGTGGCGGGCATCGTCCTTGTCGCAGAAGCGCCGCGCGTCGCGGGCCTCGAAGGGCAGGCGCGAGACGATCGCGACGCCGTGGTAGCCCTTCTGCCCGTGAACGGCGATGTGGTCGTAGCCAAGCTTTCGGAAGGCTGCGAGCGGGAAGCTGTCATCGGGACACTTCGTTTCCTGAAGGCAAAGCACATCCGGCGCGTGATCCTGCAGGAACCGGCCGACGAGGCCGGCGCGAAGCCGCACCGAGTTGATGTTCCACGTCGCGACCTTGAGGCTCACGCGCATCTCCCGCATTCACGATGCGGGAAGGCCTAGCCGCAGACGCAGCAGCGGGCAAGGCGCCTGATTCCTGCGCGGTATCCGTCGTCAGCGGTTGCCGACGGCGCCACTCATGTTCGGCATGTTGCGTGAGTAGTCGATCTGGAAGAGCGCCGGATCGGGATGGTGCCCCGTATCCACGTTCCGCAGCGCCACGGCGGTCTGGTAACCCTGCGGATCGACCACCGTCCACTGCTTGAGCGCATAGGACTTCGCGTCGAAGAAGAGCTCGATCCGGGAGGTTCCGCCGAAGGTCGACTTGTCCTCGATCTGGACGCTGACGATGTCCGGCGCGGGATTGACCTCGACGAGCCTCGTGTCGCGGGCAAGGTCCACCTTCTCGCGGAGCAGGAACTTGAGTGGAGTCTGACCGATTCCGTAGAGATCCTGCGTGCCCAGCTTGCGGTCCCGGATGACGACGGAACTGCCGTCCGCGATGATCTCGAGCTGGGCCGGCGCCTTGTACTCGAACCGAAGGCGGCCGGGCTTCTGCAGGTAGAGCTTGCCCTCGACGCGCCTTCCATTGCTGCCGGTTTGCACGAACTCGGCCTGCAGCATCGACAGGCCGTTCAGCGCAGCATTGACGCGCCTCAGCACGGCCTCCGGCGAGGTATCGACGGCGGCAGGCTGGACGAGCGCAACCGGTGCGGGCGCCGGCGTCGGTGCCGAGGGGGGCGGTGGCGCGGGCCGCGCCTCGCGCGTCTCGGGCGCGACGGTCGGCGCAGCGACCCCGAGCCCGGCAGGGCGGGGGAGCGGCAGGGGAACCGGACGTACGACGGGTGCGACGGCGGCCGAGCCGGTGACCGTCGGACCGGACGGCGGGGGCGCGGGCGTGGGGGCCCCCACCGCAGCGGGCGGCCGCGGCGGCTGCAACTGGAGCGGCTGCGCATGGGCCGGGTGGGCAAGCATCAGCGCCAGCGGGGCCGCGATGCTGCCGCTGCCCAGAGCCGTTCGGATGATCGCCGCGATCCGTTTGTGTTCCATGCCTGCCGCGTACCTCCTCGATGTGGCGCTTTCGCGGCCTTCCGGCACTCAGTCGTCGTCGAACGGCGCGTCGTGTCGGCCGGCCGGCTGCTCCATGAGGATCTCGCGCTTGCCCGCATGGTTCGCCGGACCGACAATGCCCTCGTTTTCCATGCGTTCCATCAGCGAGGCGGCGCGGTTGTAGCCGATCTGCAGCCGCCGCTGGATGTAGGAGGTGGACGCCTTGCGATCGCGCAGCACCACCGCGACCGCCTGGTCGTAGACGTCGGTCCCGGCCGCGCCGAACTCGCCCTTGTCGAACACCGCGCCTCCGTCGCCGTCCTCGGCCGGAGCCTCCTCCTCGTCCTGCAGCACCGATTCGAGATACTGCGGGCGGCCCTGCGTCTTGAGATGGGCAACCACTTTCTCGACCTCGTCGTCCGAGACGAATGGTCCGTGCACGCGGGCGATCCGGCCGCCGCCCGCCATGTAGAGCATGTCGCCCTGGCCCAGCAGCTGCTCG
>JAIYAB010000304.1 GCA_027489275.1 Hyphomicrobiales bacterium | reverse complement strand
CGAGCAGAAGACGAGGCGCGCCTCGTTCGAACCGGCCAGGATGACGACCTCGTTCGTCAGCGTCGCGACGCCGCCGGCATTGACCTGGTTGCCGCCGGCAATGGCCGACTGGTCCAGCCGCATGAAGCCGTTGCCCTGGTTTCCGCCGCTGCCGGGGCTGCCCGGTCCGCCGCCTTCCCCGTCGCCGTCGCCTGTGCCGCCGTCGCCGCCTCCGCCGGAGCCGATCACGCCCGACACGAAGGAGGGAGGCAGGATGCCGCCGTCACCGTCATCGTTGCCGGGAAATCCAAATCCGCAGTCGATTCCGACATCCAAGCCCAGCAACCCGTTGCGGTTGCCGAAGGCATCGCCGAGCTCGCGTGGTTCGAAGGCATCGAACGCGAGCTCGGTGGGGGGCAGAAGCGGGGTGACACCGAGGCCGTCGCCGATTCCCGGGAACGGCTCGTCGGAGTTGAAACCCGAGCTCGGTGATGCGGGCTCGCCGGCGGCCGGCACAATGCCGTTGTCGAGAAACGCCGCCTGCAGCGCGTCGCGCGGCACCTCGACGTCTCCGACGATGAGGTTCGGGATCTCGAACTCCGTCGTGGACCCGGAGACCGGCTCGGTGCCTTCCAGTATGATGACCGAGCCGTCCGGCTGCACGAGCGCCAGGACGAGCCGGCCGTCGACCTCTACGACGCGGATGCGGTCGAAGGCGACGCCATTCGGTAAGGCGTAAGCCGAGGCCTCGATGCCGCCGCCTAAGGGCAGGGGCTGGATGCGGGTGATCTGCTCGGCTGCCGGCAGGGGCAGGAGCTGCGGGGCGCTAGGGGCCCCGCCGGCCTGCGCCATAAGGATCGGCTTGTGAACGGCGGCGGTTCCTGTCGCCTCGACAGCGACGTTTCCGGCAGCTCCGGGACCCTCGTGACGCATGGGATGTCTCCGCTCGTCATGCTGCGCGGATAGCGCGAACACGTGACAAATTTTGCTAAAACGCAACCTATAGGGGTAAAGAACACCCGCAAGGGTTGTGCTTCAGGGAAGACATATACGGATATATACCCAAGGTAGAAAATTAGCGTAAAGTTAACCGCAAGATATATGTCGATATAACATTCTTCAGGATCACAGCCCTCAGCGCCTGACCGGAGTTGCTCGCGCTGCGTGTGTCGCTGGGTTAATCACTCAAATGTCTACCGATCGCTTCAAGCGGACGGAAACCCTGTAATTTCAGCGGATTGAAACGCCGCCGCGAGCACTGTCGCCCTGCAGGGCAACAGGAAGGCGGCGCATGGGCTCTCCGCGTCATATCCGGCGTCTGGTGGCCGCGTGGGCCGTCGTCGCGACGATCTGCGCGTCGGCGGGATCGGGCGTCGCAGGCGCCGCCGAGCGGTCCCGCGAGGGGCGCGGGCTTGCCCGGCCTTCGCCTGCAGCCGGGCCAGCGGCGAGCACCGGAGGACGGGTCGAGCGCGCCCTTGCGCAGCCGAAGGCGTCGGCCGTTCCGGCCGCATTCGCGCCGTTGCGTCCGTCGCTGCGCGAGGCTCCCGCACTCGAGGACGGCGCGCTCCGGCGCGAGACCGGCATCTTCGGCTCGGTCCCCATTCCCGTCGCACAGATCGGTCTTTCGCCGCGCTGGGCCGCCATCCAGGCGGGGCAGGCGTCGGAATCGTTCGAGGCCTGCACCCGCGACGAATCGCGCTGCCCGACGGCCCTGCACAGGCGGTTGAGAACTGTCGCCGCGGCTTCGCCGCATGCGGTCCGCGCTGTGAACAGCGCCGTCAATGCCGCGATCCGGTATCAGACCGACTCGGTGGCGTGGGGAACCGAGGATTACTGGGCCTCTCCGCAGGAAACGATGGCGCGGGGAGTGGGCGATTGCGAGGACTATGCCCTCCTCAAGATGGCGATACTGTCGGCGCTCGGCGTGCCGGAGGCGGACATGACCATCGTTGTCGTCAAGGACCTGTCACGCGGGATCGGCCACGCCGTCCTGGCGGTGAGAACGGGAGAGGGTTTCGAGGTGCTCGACAACCTCACCGATGCAGTGCGCCGCGACGGCGACATCTCCAACTATGTCCCGCTGTACTCGATCGGCAATGCCGGCGCCTGGATCCACGGCCGGCGGCGGGCGGCGCCGCTGCTGCAGGCGTCCAGCCAGCCTTCGCCCCAGTCCGCCCCGGCCCCGCCGGGCCGACTGCGCGGCACCCTGAACTGATCAGCCTGGAAGGATGTAGCCCACCACGAGGTCGCGTCGGGACGGCTGCGCCAGCGTCACGCGCGCCCGGCCCGAGGCGATGGCGGCCGACGTCCTGATGGTAAAGCCGCACAGGACGACGCGCCCGGGCTGTCCGGCAAGGACTTCGACGAGCCGGTCTACGGGAATGTCGAGCGTCAGGCGGGCCTTCGACACGTCCTCCGCGCTGGCGGCCTGGGCGCGCCCGGTGACATAGGCGGAAAACTCCGTGTTGAAGCTGACCAGCGCGCGGGTGGCGCTGATGACGAAGCGGGGCAGGGGCGCCGCGAGGGCGGCGTGCAGGATCTCGCGCTGCTCCCGGGCCACCTCGAGCCGCGCAATCCTGTCCTGGAGCCAGGTTGCGGCATGGACCCGCAGGAGGGAGGAGCTGTTCGCCGCGCCTTCCGGTTCGCCGTCGACAATGGAGCGGACATAATCGGCGACCTTGACGCCCTTATCGGCAGCGGCGTCCTCGAGGGCGGTCCAGAACACCTCCTCGAGGCGGAAAGCGCGCCGCCATTCGCCGCGCCGGAAGATCCGGAACCGCATCTCGGCCGGGCCGGCGCCGGCCGGGGGCGCCGCTGCGGCGGTGGCCGGCTCGTCCATGTCAGCGCTCCCGCAGGCTTTCCTGCCGGGCCTTGACGATCGGCTTCAGCAGGTAGTCGAGCACCGTTTTCTTGCCCGTCAGGATATCCACCTGCGCGATCATGCCCGGCATGATGGGATGGTCCTTGCCCTGGTAGCGCAGGGACGACTGGTCGGTTCGCACAGTCACGATGTAGAACGTCTCGCGCGCCTGCTCGTCGTAGACGCTGTCGGCGGAGACGTGCTCCACGATGCCTGACAGGCCGCCATAGATCGAAAAGTCGTAGGCGGTAATTTTCACCTGCGCCTGCTGGCCGGGCCGCAGGAAAGCGATGTCGGCCGGTTTCACCTTCGTTTCGATGAGCAGCGCATCTTCCAGAGGGACGATGTCCATCACGTGACCACCGGCATTGACGAAGCCGCCGACGGTGTTGGTGGTCATCGTGTTGACGATCCCGTCGACCGGCGAGCGGATGTCGGTGCGGCGCAGCCTTTCCTTGGCGCTGCGAGCGGTTTGACGGATCACCGAATACTCCGATGCGGCCTTGGTGAGTTCGGCCAGTGCGTCCTGCCGAAACTGCAGCCCCGCCTCCTGCACGACGTTCTGCGCCTCGCGCAGGGCCGCCTGGATGCGCGCGAT
>JAIYAB010000172.1 GCA_027489275.1 Hyphomicrobiales bacterium | reverse complement strand
CGCACCATGGGCGCGGAGGTGACCGTCATCGAGCTGCTACCGCAGATCCTGCCCGTCGAGGACGCCGAGATCGCGGCGCTGGCGCGCAAGCGCTTCGAGAAGCAGGGGATGAAGATCATCACCGGGGCGAAGGTGACCAAGGTCGAGAAGTCTGCCGCCGGCGTTACCGCCACGGTAGACGACGGCAAGTCCGGGCAGACGCTCACGGCCGAGAAGCTCATCTCCGCCGTCGGCGTCGTCGGCAATGTCGAGGGCCTCGGGCTCGAGGCGCTGGGCGTGAAGCTCGACCGCGGCACCATTTCGACGGACGGGCTCGGCCGCACCAATATCCCCGGCATCTGGGCCATCGGCGACGTCGCCGGCCCGCCCATGCTGGCGCACAAGGCGGAGCACGAGGGCGTGATCTGCGTGGAGACCATCAAGGGCCTGCACGCGCACGCCATGGACAAGCTCAAGATCCCCGGCTGCACCTACTGCAACCCGCAGATCGCCAGCGTCGGCCTCACCGAGGCGAAAGCCAAGGAGCAGGGCTACACGGTGAAGGTCGGCCGCTTCCCCTTCGTCGCCAACGGCAAGGCCATCGCGCTCGGCGAGCCGGACGGCCTCGTCAAGACGGTGTTCGACGCCAAGACCGGCAAGTTGCTCGGGGCGCACATGGTCGGCGCGGAAGTGACCGAGCTCATCCAGGGCTATGTCGTCGCCATGACGCTGGAGACGACCGAAGAAGACCTGATGCACACCGTCTTCCCGCACCCGACGCTGTCCGAAATGATGCACGAGAGCGTGCTGGACGCGTATGGGCGCGTGATCCACACCTGACGGCGGCGCTTGCGCCGTCGGCGATCCTCGCGAGAATGACGCGGCCGGGCGGTCCGGCGGGGACAACCGGAGGTGTGGCATGGGGAAGATCGATGCGAAGGGCGTGGCCGTTTTCCTGGCCGTCGGCTTTGCGGCGGGATGGCTCGCCAGCCTGCTCGTGGGCGGCGGCGGGCTCATTCGCAACATCATCATCGGCGTCCTGGGCTCCTTCGTCGGCGGGTTCCTGCTGAACGCGCTCAACGTGAAGATCGGCATCTCCAATCCGCTGCTGAACCAGATCGTGACGGGCGCCATCGGCGCCATCGTCGTGGTCATGGTCGCGCGCATCCTGGCCTGGTGAGCGGGCGGCGGGGATGGACAGCTTCACCACGGGCGTGCCCGGCCCGGGCCTCGGCTTCATGTCGATGCTCGTCGTCGGGTTCCTGGCCGGCTGGATCGCCGAGAAGATCACGGCCTCCAACCATGGCGTGATCACCAACATCCTGGTCGGCATCGCCGGGTCCTTCGTCGGCGGCAAGCTGGCGGAACTGGTGAACGAGCCGGTGCACGGCTTCTTCCGCACGCTGGTCGCAGCGATCATCGGCGCGGTGCTGGTGCTGTGGCTGTGGCGGCAGGTGCGCCAGCCGCCCGCGCCGCGCTGAGCGGGCTGCGACGATGGTGGCGGTCCGCTGGCGCTTGCCGGCGAGGGTGAAAGTCACTAGGTGCAGGCTGCGCGGCCACGGCCGCGCGAGGAGACCGTGATGGCGATGCTCGTCGACACCCTTGGGAAGGACCCGCGCAAGGCGGGGGGCGAGGAGCGTCCGCGCCATCCCGAGAAGGCGCACCGGCCCGACCAGCCCGTGCTGCGCAAGCCGGACTGGATCCGCGTGAAGGCTCCGGGCTCGCCACAGTGGAACGAGACCCGCCGCATCGTGAAGGAGAACAAACTCGTCACGGTGTGCGAGGAGGCGGGCTGCCCCAACATCGGCGAGTGCTGGGAGAAGAAGCACGCCACCTTCATGATCATGGGCGACACGTGCACGCGCGCCTGCGCCTTCTGCAACGTGAAGACCGGCATGCCCGGCGCGCTGGATGCGGACGAGCCGCGCCACATCGCCGAGGCAGTGGCCAAGCTCGGGCTCAGCCACGTCGTGATCACGTCGGTGGACCGTGACGACCTCGCCGACGGCGGGGCGGAGCATTTCGCGCAGGTGATCCGCGCCATCCGGGCGACGAGCCCGGGCACGACGATCGAGGTGCTGACGCCAGACTTCCTGCGCAAGGACGGCGCGCTCGAGGTCGTCGTCGCGGCGCGGCCCGACGTGTTCAACCACAATCTGGAGACGGTGCCGTCGAACTACCTGACGGTGCGGCCCGGCGCGCGCTACTTCCACTCCATCCGCCTGCTGCAGCGGGTGAAGGAGCTCGATGCGACCATCTTCACCAAGTCCGGCATCATGGTGGGCCTCGGCGAGGAGCGGAACGAGGTTCTCCAGCTCATGGACGACCTGCGTTCGGCCGACGTCGATTTTCTGACCATCGGTCAGTACCTGCAGCCGACGAAGAAGCACCACCCGGTCATCAGCTTCGTCACGCCGGATGCGTTCCGCAGCTACGAGACGATCGCGCTCACCAAGGGCTTCCTGCTGGTGTCGTCCTCGCCGCTGACGCGCTCCTCGCACCATGCGGGGGAGGATTTCGCGAAACTCAAGGCGGCGCGGCTGTCGCGGCAGGGCCGCTGATCGTCCCATGCCCAGCTTCAGGTCCTCGCGCCGCGTGCGCCACAGCCCGTCGGACATGTTCGACCTCGTCGCCGACGTCGAGAAGTACCCGCTGTTCCTTCCGCTGTGCGAGGCGTTGACGATCCGTCGCCGCTCGCGCACGGATGAGGGCGTCGAGGTGCTCGTGGCCGAGATGACGGTGGGCTACAAGGCCATCCACGAGACGTTCACGAGCCGCGTCACGCACGACCGGCCGCGCCTCAAGATCCTCGTCGAATATGTCGATGGGCCGTTCCGCCACCTCGAGAACCGCTGGGGCTTCAAGGATCAGGACGGCGGCTGCGATGTGGAGTTCTTCATCACCTACGAGTTCCGCAGCCGCACGCTGGGCCTGCTGATGGGCGCCATGTTCGAGCGCGCGTTCCGCAAGTTCTCCGAAGCCTTCGAACAGCGCGCCGACCTCGTCTACGGCGTCGGCGGCCGCAGGATCGCCAGCCCGGCGCCCTGAGGGCCGGGCCTGACTCACCTCGATCCGTGCGGCTGGACGATAGTGCGTCCTTCGAGACGCCATGCGCGAGCGCATGGCTCCTCAGGATGAGGGCATTCCAAGTTAAAACAAACCCTTACCGATCAACCCCACCACTCTCCTCATCCTGAGGAGGCCGCGCAGCGGCCGTCTCGAAGGACGCAGGATGGTGCAGCGGCGTCCGGGTTGCGCGGTGGAAGGATGGTGCGTCATTCGAGACGCTGTAGGACCGCTCCTCAGGATGAGGGCATTCTTATTGATGGACGGCCCGGTGCTCCGCGCTCTTTCGCGGAAACCGTGTACTTAATCCGCCGTTCAACTTGCTCGCCTAGATTGCCTCGACTTTTGAGCGATCCGAGGGACTCGATGGACGTGGCGGCGGGCAAGGGGGAGACCTTGGGCGAGACGGGGGCGGCGCGGGCGCGGCTGTTGTTTGCGGTGACGCTGTTCGGCTCCGCGCTGCTGCTGTTCGCGGTCCAGCCGATGTTCGCCAAGATGGTGCTGCCCGTGCTGGGAGGCACGCCGGCGGTGTGGTCGGTCGCCATGGTGGTGTTCCAGGCGCTGCTGCTGGCCGGCTATGCCTATGCCCACGTGCTGGCCCGCTACGTCCCGCTCGGCATCGCCGTCGGTACCCATCTGGCGCTGGCCGTGCTCGCGATGCTGGCCCTGCCGGTGGCCATCGCCTCGGGCTGGGGCACGCCGCCGGCCGATGGCGAGGCGCTGTGGCTGGTCGGGCTGTTCGTCGTCTCCGTCGGCCTCCCGTTCTTCGCGCTGTCGGCCAACGGGCCGCTGCTGCAGGCGTGGTACGCGGCGCGGGGCGGGCAGGGGGCGCACAACCCCTATCTGCTCTATGCGGCCTCGAACCTCGGGTCGTTCGCCGCGCTGATCCTCTATCCGCTCGTGTTCGAGCCGGCGTTGCCGCTCGACGCGCAGAGCCGCTGGTGGAGCGTCGGCTTCGTCGGCGTGGCGGCCGCCATCGGCATCTGCGGCATCGCCGCCGTACGGGCGGGCAGCTTCACGGTGCCGGCCGCCGGCCGCGGCGAGGCCGTTGCCGCGGGGCCGGGCGCCTGGAGCGAGCGGGCGCGCTGGATCGGGCTCTCGATGGTGCCGTCGGGCCTGCTGGTCGCCGTCACCGCCCACATCCAGACCGACATCGCCGCGATCCCGCTGCTGTGGGTCGTGCCGCTGGCGCTGTTCCTTCTCACCTTCGTGCTCGCATTCCGCGACAGGCCCATCGTGCCGGACGTCGTCCTGTTCTGGGCGCAGGCGTGGGGGACGGCGATCGCGCTCGGATCGCTGAAGTTCGGCGCCTTCGCGCTGTGGATGATGCTGCCGCTGACGCTGGGGCTGTTCTTCATCAACGCGATGGTGTGCCACGGCGCGCTCTACCGCTGCCGGCCTAGCGCCGGACGGCTGACGGAATTCTACCTGTGCCTGTCCATCGGCGGCGTCATCGGCGGGCTCTTCGCGGGCCTCGCCGCGCCGCATCTCTTCTCGACCGTGGTCGAGTACCCCGCGCTCCTCGTCGCGGCGCTGATGTGCCGCCCCGGCGCCCTGCAGGGACCGTGGCGGGAGGCGTGGAAGGACATCTCGCCCGTCGTCGCCGTCACCCTCGCCGTCGCGGTGAGCTCGATGGTCACCGCGCTGGTGATCGGCGACACCTACGCCTCGGAGTTCGTGCTGCTCGGCTGCGCCGTCATCGGCATGTTGTTGTGGAGCCGCTCGGCGCGGCGCTGCGTCGTGCTCGGCGTCGTCCTGTGCATCCTGGTGGTCTTCGGCGGACGCATCGGCACCGATCCCGGCGAGAGTCGCCGCAGCTTCTTCGGCGTCCATCGCATCGCCGAGAGCAAGGACGGCCGCTTCCGCGTGCTGTTCCACGGCACGACGATCCACGGCGCGATGCGAATCCGCGAGGAGGACGGCCGGGCCTCGTCCGGGCGGCCCGAGCCCACCACCTACTACGCCACCGGGGGCGCGATCGCCGATTCCATGCAGATCGCCCGCGCGCTTCAGGGCGGCGCGGTGCGGCACACGGCCGTCATCGGCCTCGGCACCGGCAGCCTCGCCTGCCAGCGCCGGCCGGGCGAGGCGATGACCTTCTACGAGATCGACCCGGAGGTGATCCGCATCGCGCGCGACCCGTCGCTGTTCCGCTTCCTGCCGGAATGCGGCTCGGACGCCGGCATCGTGCACGGCGACGCGCGCCTGACGCTGGCGGGTTCGCCCGACAGCTACGGCCTGATCCTGGTCGACGCCTTCTCTTCAGACGCCATTCCAACCCATCTGCTCACCCGCGAGGCGCTGGCGCTCTACCGCAAGCGGCTCGCCGAGGGCGGCGTGCTGGCCTTCCACATCTCCAACCGTCACTTCGACCTCACCCGGCCGCTGGCGCAGCTCGCCGAGGAGATGGGCGCGCGCGCCTTCGCCCGGAAGGACAGCCGCGACGAGCCCTTCGAGCAGCGGATGAAGGCGCCGGCGACGGTGCTGCTGATGGTGCGCGGCGAGGAGGCGGCGAAGGTGGCCCAGGCGCAGGGGTTCGTACCGGTGGTTCCGGACAACACCCGCCGGCCGTGGACGGACAACTACGTCAACCTGATCGCCGTCATGCTGGACATGAACCGGCCCTGAATTCAGCGCGAGGCGGCCTCGACGAGGTCGAGGGCGTCGCGCACGGCGGCGTCGCGGATCGCGGCGCGGCCGAGATCGCCGTAGCGGCGCTCCAGATGCAGCGTCGGCCCGCCGCGCCGCGCGGCGGCGAGGTGGACGAGCCCGACGGGCTTTGCCGCGCTGCCGCCGCCCGGACCGGCGACGCCGGTGAGCGAGACGGCGACGCCCGCCGTCGAGGCGCCTATTGCCCCTTCCGCCATGGCGCGGGCGACCGGCTCGCTGACCGCGCCGTGCGTCGCGATCAGCGCCGCCGGAACCCCGAGCATCGCGGTCTTGGCGTCGTTCGAATAGGTCACGAAGCCGCGGTCCACCACGTCGGATGAGCCGGGAATCGCCGTCAGCGCCGCCGCCACGAGGCCGCCCGTGCAGCTCTCGGCGGTGGCGACCATGAGGCCGCGGGCCCTCAGATGG
>JAIYAB010000342.1 GCA_027489275.1 Hyphomicrobiales bacterium | reverse complement strand
TTGTTCGTGCCGTAGGTGATGTCGCAGGCATAGGCCTGGCGGCGCTCCTCGTCGTCGAGGCCGTGCACGATGTTGCCCACCGTCAGCCCGAGGAACCGGTAGATCTGCCCCATCCATTCCGCGTCGCGGCGGGCGAGGTAGTCGTTCACGGTGACGACATGGACGCCCTTGCCGGCCAGCGCGTTGAGGTAGGTCGGCAGCGTGGCGACGAGAGTCTTGCCTTCGCCGGTCTTCATCTCGGCGATGGACCCCTCGTGCAGCACCATGCCGCCGATGAGCTGGACGTCGAAGTGGCGTTGGCCCAGGGTGCGCTTTGCCGCCTCGCGCACGGTGGCGAAGGCCGGAACGAGGATGTCGTCGAGGGTCTTGCCCACCTGGAGCTGCGCCCGGAACGTCTCGGTGCGCTCCCGCAGCTGCTCGTCGGTGAGCGCCGACACTTCCGCTTCCAGCGCGTTGATGGCTGCGATCCGGGGCCGGTAGGCCTTGAGGCGGCGGTCGTTGGACGAGCCGAAGACCTTCTTGGCAAGTGCGCCGAACATGTCGGAGAAACCTTTTCGCGTCTCGCGGCCCGCGACGGAGCCGCCTGTCTGTCTCTTTGATGCGTGTCGACGGGGCTTATAGCGCCATCCGCGCCGGGACGCACGGGCCTTTGCGGCGCCTGCGAATCCCGTTCGGGGAGGCTCCCGACAGCCGGCACATGGGCATTCGCTCCCCGGCCCGCAACCGCGGCCGGGCCGCCGGGGCCTATTCGATGAGACGATCCGCCCGGGCGATGAAGTCCGGCGGCAGCTCCAGCCGGAGCCGGCGGGCGACGTCCGCATTGATCGCCAGTTCGAAGCGCGACGGGCGCTCGATGGGGATGTCCCCCGGCCTGGCGCCCTTCAGGATCCGCATCGCGAGCTGCGTCGCGCCGGCATAGAGGTCCGCCCGCGTCGGGCCGTAGCCGATCAGGCAGCCTCGCTCCGCCGCGTCGGGCCATTCGCAGATCGTGGCGATCCCGGCCGCGGTCGCGAGGCCGGAGACCTGCGGCGTGTCGCGGAAGAAGACCGGGTTGGTGGTGACCACCATCCCCCGCGCGCCCGACGCCTGCACGGCCTTGATTGCGTCGGCGTAGTCGGCGGGGTGGTACGTCACCGCCACGCCGATACGCATGGCGGCCGCGCCCATGGCCTGTTCCACCAGCACGTTGGCCGGGAAGCCCGACAGCATGAGCGCCGCCACGGGCTGCGCCGTGCCGAAGATCTGGGTGAGCAGCTCCAGCCGCTTGGCGTCGAGCTCTGCCCCCGACACCACGAAGCCCGTCACCGAGCCGCCCGGCCGGGAGAAGGATTGCGCGAAGCCGAGGCCGACGGGGTCGGCGCCGGCGGTGACGATCGGCACGGTCGGCGACGCCGCGTGCACCGCCGCGAGCGATGCCGACGACACGGCGATCACCACGTCCGGCCGATTGTTCACGATGTCGCGCGCGATGGCCGGCAGGTCCTGCTGGCTGCCGTGCCTCAGATCGACCACGAGGTTGCGGCCGGCGACGTAGCCGCCCTTCTCGAACTCGGGGGCGACCCAGGTCCGGAACGCCGCGTCGAGCGGCGTCAGCGACAGCAGCGCCACGCGCACCTGCTGCGCCCCGGCCGTCTCCGGCAGGGCCGCCAGCGTCAGGGCGGCGAGCAAGGTCGTCAGCCGTGGCATGGCCGCTCCGGTTCGGTTTCGGGTGCATGATGGTCCCCCCCGTGGTCGCCGGTCAACTTTCAGCGGGGCGCGTTGCGTCCGGGCCGGCGTGCACATAGAAGGTGAAACACCCGAAAGGCCGCGCGGGCCGACCGCCGGTCACACCGATCGCACCGGAGTGCCCCCTGATGCTGAGAACCCTTCTCCTCGCCGCCACGGCGGCGGTCCTGCTCGCCGGCACGCCGGCCGCCGTCCGCGCCGCGCCCGAGACGGTCGTCGCCAAGGTCGACGGCATGCCGATCACCGAGGCTGACCTGGCGCTCGCCGCCGAGGAGCTTGCTGGCCAGATCCCGGCACAGGCGACCGAGGCCCAGAAGCGCGACTTCCTGGTCAGCTTCGTCGCCGACATGAAGCTGCTGTCGCGCGCCGCGAAGGACGCCGGCGTCGACAAGTCTCCCGCCTTCAAGAAGAAGCTCGCCTACATGCGCGAGAAGGTGCTGCTCGACGAGTACATTGCCGTCGAGACGAAGAAGCAGGTCACCCTCGACGCGATGAAGAAGCTCTACGACGAGAGCATCAAGTCCGTGACCCCCGAGGAGGAGGCCCGCGCCCGCCACATCCTGGTCGAGACCGAGGACGAGGCGAAGGCAATCGCCAAGCGCGTCAAGGGCGGCGAGGACTTCGCCAAGGTTGCCGGCGAGGCGTCGAAGGATCCCGGCTCCGGCAAGGAGGGCGGCGACCTCGGCTGGTTCACCAAGGACCGCATGGTGCCGGAATTCTCCGAGGCCGCCTTCAAGATGAAGCCCGGCGAGGTGTCGGAGCCCGTCAAGAGCCAGTTCGGCTGGCACGTGATCAAGCTCGAGGAGACGCGCACGAAGCCGCTGCCCTCCTTCGACGACGTCAAGGACCAGGTCGAGCAGTACCTCACCCGCAAGGTGCAGAACGACATCGTCGTGGCGCTGCGCGCCAAGGGCAAGGTCGAGCGCCTCGACGCTCCGACGCCGGCCGCGACGCCCGCCCCCGCGCCGCCCGAAGTGAAGAAGCCCTGAGGCTTCGCAAGTCCTGCTCGGCGGCCCCGCCCGGGGCCGCCGCTCCTGCACTACCGCTCCTGCAACACCGCTGCTGCCGAGACCGCCATGGCGACCGCCGTATCCCCGCTCGCTCCCGCCGCCTTCCCGGACCTGCCGACCGTCGAGGGCGTGCGCTTCGCCACCGCTGCCGCCGGCATCCGCTACAAGGGCCGCCGCGACGTGATGCTCGCCGTGCTGGACGAGGGCGCCGAGGCGGCCGGCGTCTTCACGCGCTCGAAGTGCCCCTCCGCCCCGGTCGACTGGTGCCGCGAGGCCCTGAAGGGCGGCTCCGTGCGCGGCCTCGTCGTCAACTCCGGCAACGCCAACGCCTTCACCGGCCGCGCCGGCGCGGCTGCCGTCGCGAAGACGGCCGACATCGCCGCGCGCGCCATCGGCTGCAGGCCGGGCGAGATCGTCATCGCCTCCACGGGCGTCATCGGCGAACCGCTCGACGCCTCGAAGTTCGAGGGCGTGCTGGACGATTGCGTCGCCCGCGCCACGGGAGGCGCCTGGGTCGACACCGGCCGCGCAATCATGACGACCGACACATTCCCCAAGGGGGCGGGCGCCACGGTCGAAATCGCCGGCGTCGCCGTGAACATCGCCGGCGTCGCCAAGGGCGCAGGCATGATCGCGCCTGACATGGCGACGATGCTCTCCTTCATCTTCACCGACGCGCCGATTGCGGCTCCTGCGCTGCAGGCCATGCTCTCGGCGAGCGTAGAGACCACCTTCAACGCCATCACCGTCGACAGCGACACCTCGACCTCCGACACCCTGATCCTGTTTTCGACCGGCAAGGCTGCCGCGCGCGGATGCCCGCGCATCGCCGACGCCGCCGATCCGCGACTGGCGGCCTTCCGCGCGGCGCTGCACGGCGTCATCCTCGATCTCGCGCAGCAAGTGGTGAAGGACGGGGAGGGCGCTCGCCACTTCGTCGGCATCACCGTGACCGGGGCGGAGAGCGACGCCTCGGCCAAGCGCATCGCCAAGTCCATCGCCGACAGCCCGCTCGTCAAGACCGCCATCGCCGGCGAGGACGCCAACTGGGGCCGCATCGTCGCCGCCGTCGGCAAGGCCGGCGAGCCGGCCGACCGCGACCGCCTCGCCATCTGGTTCGGACCCCACCGCGTGGCCGTCGAGGGCGCGCGCGACCAGGGTTACGACGAGGCCACGGTCTCCGCCTACATGAAGGGGCAGGAGATCGACATCCGCGTCGACATCGGCCTCGGCGCAGGCCGATTCACCGTATGGACCTGCGACCTGACGAAGGAATACGTCGAGATCAACGGCGACTACCGGAGCTAGGCCCTCGCCGCCTCCCGACCGTCGCAGCCGGTGACCCCGCCATGAAGCTCCTCCTCGTCGTCGCCTGCGCCCTCATCGACGCCGATTCCCGCGTGCTGATCGCGCAGCGGCCGCAGGGCAAGTCGATGGCGGGGCTGTGGGAGTTCCCCGGCGGCAAGATGGAACCCGGCGAGCGCCCGGAGGAGACACTGATCCGCGAGCTGCACGAGGAACTCGGCATCACCGTCAAGGAGCCCTGCCTCGCGCCGCTGACCTTCGCCAGCTTCGCCTATGAAGACTTCCACCTGATGATGCCGCTGTGGGTCTGCCGCCGCTGGGACGGCCCCGTCGTCGCGCGCGAGCACACGGCGCTGAAATGGGTCCGCCCGTCGAAGCTGCGCGACTATCCCATGCCCCCCGCCGACGAGCCCCTGATCCCGCCCCTGATCGACCTGCTCGGCCCCGGCTGACCGGGCGAACTCACCGGCAGGCCCGCACGCCCGTTCGAAGCCGCGACTCGAAATCATCCGTCAACGCAGACAGGGCCGCATCCGGTTGCGGGTCGTCCGCTGCCCACGCGGCCGTGGACAACCAACCCTCCCCGGGTCGGGCCGCCAAGCCCGAGGCCCTCCTGAGCTTGGTCTGGAATGTTCGGACGCCTTCGGCCGATTTCAAGTTTTCGGGCGATTCTGTTCCCAGGAAGGTCCCGGCCCTGTCGAAAATGTAAATGATCGTGGTGTGATCGATCGTATAGGAACCATCGGAGGTCGGAATCTTCCGACTCCATGCTCTGAGCGACGCCATGAAGGAAAGCAACGACTGCCCGTCGGCGTGCAAGGTATGGATTGGCAGATTGAATTTGACGTCCTGCGCGTCCGCAGAGGTCTCTTCCGGGTCGA
Source organism: Hyphomicrobiales bacterium (assembly GCA_027489275.1). GTDB lineage: Bacteria > Pseudomonadota > Alphaproteobacteria > Rhizobiales > Beijerinckiaceae > Alsobacter. The sequence continues at coordinate 9,066 of JAIYAB010000342.1, read as the reverse complement.
TCAGGACAACGTAGCCCTGCACGTCGAACGTTTTTCCGAAGCTGTATCGCGCTGCGGCGAGGATATCGATCGAAGCCGGACACGGAGACCTGAAGTAGCTGAACGTCACGAGCTTTATGGTCTTCCTGTCCTGCCGAATGTTCACCACCCTGCCGAACTGGTTCAGGAAGTCCGTGTCGGGCAGATCGAGCGAGACGGGATCGGGATCGAACCAGCGTCCGAACAGTCCTCGCCACCACGGTTCGGCGGGTTTCGGCGTCTGCGGCGGGTCCGGGGAGCGTGTCGGCGGTTTCACGTCCATCAACTCGCGTTGAGCATCGATCGCTTCCGCCCGCTTCAGGTCGCCGTCCGCGAGTGCCGACAACAGATCCTGACGCAGATCGTCGCTCGCGCCGGTCGTCGCATTCTGGTTGGCCCGCTCGCGTAACTCCTGATAGCGGGCCACGGCCAACGTAAACGTCCTGAGACCCTCGCCGGACGCCTGTTCCGCGGCGGCGGCCCGGCGATAGGCGTCCTTCATTTGCAGGTCGGTCAATTTCAGCTTCGTCTGCAACTCTTCGATCTGTCGCTTCAGCTCGTCGTTCTCCCGGTTTTGTTTCCGCAGAAGCTCGTAAAGCTCGGCTGAATTCGAGTTTATGGTGTTGTAGACGGTGATGGTGTTGCCCTTGGCAGAATCGCTGACTTCGACCGTTCCGATCCGGACAGTCGCGTCGGGCTTCTGCATATGCTGAAAGACGGCCCAACCACCGGCGGCTAGCGCGGTCATGACGGCGAGCAACAAGGTCAGCGCGACCGCGTTCTGGCCGGACGTCAGCCATGTCCAATGTCTTTGCACGATGAGGCCCGCACGCTGAATATCTTTAAATATGCCGTCAGCGTAGATTTCCGGGGCACGTGAGTCGAGCCCCTCTTCCGGTCGAAAGCTGCACGCAAACGGATTTTCGACTTGGATCGATGGCCGCCCCGCACACCATGAAATCTCAGGGAAATGACCCCTCCCGGGGCTGGATGGCCTCGCGCATGCTCGCCTGCTCGATGCTGTGGTCGTCGGGCTTCCTGTTCATGAAGCTCGCGGTCTCGGTCTCGCCGTGGCTGGTTTCGGCGAGCCGCGCCGGCATCGCCGCGGCGGCCATCTCGGGCTGGCTCCTGTTGCGCGGCCGCTCGCCCGTGCCGCGGCCCGAGGAGCGGGTGCCGTGGCTGGTGCTGGGCACGCTCAACGGCTGGCTGCCCAACGTGCTCACCGCCTATGCCGTGGCGCAGATCGCCGCCGGCTTCGCCAGCATGATCCAGGCTTCGGGGCCGATCATGGTCGCCGTCATCGCCCATTTCGCCTTCGCCGAGGAACGGCTCACCCGCCGCCGCGTCGCCGGCGTCGCCGTCGGCTTCCTGGGCATGGCGGTGCTGATCGGGCCGGCGGCGCTCGACCCCGGCGGCGGCGCGCTCGGCATCGGCGCGATGCTCTGGGTGTCGCTGTGCTACGCGCTGGGCAACATCTATGCCCGCAACCTCAAGCACATCGAGCCAATCCGCCTCGCGCTGGGGCAGCAGAGCGTCTCGGCGCTCGTCTCCATCGTTCTCACCGCCGCCTTCGTCGGCGCCGCCGCCGTGCCGTCCTTCATCGACAACTGGGCGGCCCTGCTGGCGCTCGGGCTGGTGGGGACGGCGATCCCCATCACCATCTTCATGAGCCTCATCCAACGGACGGGGCCGACCCGCGCGGCGATGATCGGCTATCTCATGCCGGTCTGGGCGACGCTGCTGGCGATGGTGTTCCTGGGCGAGACGGTGGGCCTGCGCGAGGTGGCGGGCGCGGCCATCGTCCTCACCGGCGTCTGGATCGTCACCACCGCGCCGCGGGGTGATTGATATACATTTTCGTTTAGCTATTCTGTTCTCTATTCATTTTCGTTGATCCGCAGCAGCGACGCGAGGTCGTCGCGCAGGGCGGCGGGGATCGGGACCGGCGTCTGGCTGGCCCGGTCGACGCAGACATGCACGAACCTGCCCTGGGCGGCGGCGAGCGTCGCGCCCTGGCGGAAGATCCCGATGGCGTAGACGATCGAGCTCGTCCCGATCCGCTCGACGGCGAGGCCGGCCTCCACCATTTCGGGAAAGGCCACGCTCTCGAAATAGGTGCATCCCGTCTCCACCACGAGGCTGACGACGGGGCTGCGGGCGATGTCGAGGTGGCCCTTCTCGATCAGCCACTGGTTCACGACGGTATCGAACCAGCCATAATAGACCACGTTGTTGACATGGGCGTAGGCGTCGTTGTCCGACCACCGCGTCGGAATGGCGAGGAAATGGCGGAAGTCGCCCCGCCGGGCCCGGATCGTCTTGCCCGCCATCACCAGGCCTGCCTGTAGATCGCCAGCGCGTCGGCCTCGGCGAGCGGACGCGGGTTGTTGACGAGGAGGCGGGTCTGCTTCATCGCGTCGGCCGCCATGGCGGGCAGGGCGTCCTCCGGAATGCCGACGTCCCGCAGCCGCGCCGGCAGCGCGCACGCCGGCGCGAGGCCGGCAAGCGCCTCGGCGAAGGCCGCCGCGCGACCATCTGCCGGTGTTCCGGCCAGATGCGGGAACGCGTCGGCGGCGATCTCGGCATAGACGGCGTCGGCGGCAGGCAGGTTGAAGCGGATGACGTGAGGCAGGACGAGAGCGTTCGACAGTCCATGCGGGATGTGGAACCGCCCCCCGATCGGGTAGGCCAGCGCGTGAACCGCCGCCACCGGCGAGTTGGCGAAAGCCTGCCCCGCCAGCATGGCGCCCAGCAGCATGTCGCCGCGCGCCGCACGGTCGCCGCCGTCCCGGACGGCGGCCAGCAGAGCGCCGCCGAGCAGGCGCAGCGCCTCGCGCGCCAGGCGGCGCGAGATGGGATTGTTGTTGGCGCTGGCCGAGGCATAGGCCTCGATGGCGTGGACCATGGCATCGATCCCCGTCGCTGCCGTCACCGCCGGCGGGAGGCCGAGCGTCAGCAGCGGGTCGAGCAGGGCGACGTCGGGCAGCAGGACGGGGGAGACAACCCCCTTCTTCTCGTTCTCTCCGGTGGTGACGATGGAGATCGGCGTCACTTCGGACCCCGTTCCCGCCGTCGTCGGTACCAGCACCAGCGGCAGCCGGGGGCCCCGGGCGAGGCCGACGCCGTAGACCTCCGACAGTCTCTCCCGCCCCGGCCCCAGCAGCGCCACCAGCTTCGCCACGTCCATCGGCGAACCGCCGCCGAAGCCGATCACGCCGGTCACGCCGGAGGCGGCGGCGGCCGCGGCGGCCTCGAGGACGACGGCGGCCGGCGGATCGGCGACCACGGTGTCGATGACCTCGACGGCGATCCCGGCCGCCGCAAGCGCTGCCAGCGCCCCCTCGGCGAGGCCGGCTCCCAACACGCCCCGGTCGGTCACGAAGGCGACCTTCGCGCCGAGCGTGCGGGCGGCGACGTCGCCGATGGTCGTGACGGCGTCCTCGCCGAAGACGATCGAGGGCGTGGTGTTGAAGGTGAAGCGTCCTGCCATGCCGGCGGCTCCCGTCCTGTGCGCGCCCGACCCTAAGGCCGCGCCGCCGGCGAGAAAAGCGCGCCGGAACCGGTCGCGTTCCCGGTGCGTCCGGCCCGGATCAAATGATCCTCTTGCCCGGCTCGGGCGTGACGATCGGGATTCCGCTGCCCTTCTTCAGCGCGCCGTAGTAGGCCCACAGCAGCTTGGCCGCCGCGCCGCGCCACGGGCGCCAGCGGTCGGAGAAGGCGTCGAGTTCCTTCGCGCCGGGGCGCGTCTCCAGTTCGAACCCCATCCGCACCGCCTCCTGTAGGGCGAGGTCGCCGGCGGGGAACGCGTCGGGGTGGCCGAGGCAGAACAGGAGGTAGATGTCGGCGGTCCACGGGCCGATGCCCTTGATGGTGACGAGATGGGCATGCGCCGCATCGGCCGGCATCGCGGCGAGGTCCTCCAGCGGCACCGCGCCCGACGCCACCGCCTCGGCGACGGCCCGCAGCGTGCGGATCTTCGGCGCGGAGAGGCCGCAGCCGCGCAGGTCCTCGTCGCTCGCCTCGAGCATGGGCTCCGCCGCGACGGCGTCGAAACGCTCCTTGACCCGCCGCCAGATCGCCGCCGCGCTCGCCGTCGAGAGCTGCTGCGCCACGACGATGCCGGCCAGCCCCTCGAAGCCCGGGTCGCGCTTGCGCAGCGGCGGCCGGCCGGCGACCTCGAACAGGGCTTGCATCCTCGGATCGAGCCGCAGGACTTCGGCCAGCGCATGATCCAGCGCGGCCTCGCAATCGATCATCACGGTCATCGCTCCCGCGCAGGGCCGGTTGCCTTCGCCGGGCATCCCGGCGCAAGACAGGGGAGAAGAGGACAATGCCCGGACCGACGATGCAACCCGTCTTCCGTTTCGCCCCGAGCCCGAACGGCTTCCTGCATCTCGGCCATGCCCTGTCCGCGCTGCTGAACGCCGATCTTGCGGCCCGCCTCGGCGGCCATCTCCTGCTACGCATCGAGGACATCGATCCCGAACGCTGCCGCCCCGAGTACGAGGCGGCGATCATCGAGGACCTCGCCTGGCTCGGCCTCTCCTTCCCGGAGCCGCCGCTCCGGCAGGCGCGGGAGATGGCGGCCGATGCCGGACCGCTCGACGCCCTGCGCCGGCGCGGCCTGCTCTACCGCTGCTTTTGCAGCCGGTCGGAGACGGCCCGGCTCGTGGCGGAGCGGGAGGCCGCGGGCACGCCCTGGCCGCGCGACCCCGACGGCGCGCCGTTCCACGCCGGCCCCTGCGCCGACCTGTCCGAGCGAGAGGCGGCGGCGCGCGCGGCCTCGGGCGCGCCGCATGCCTGGCGTCTGCGGATGGCGCGCGCGTTGGAGGAGATCGGGCCGGTTCCGAGCGTCCGTTGCCTCGATGCGCAGGGACGCGACGCCGGCGACCGCCCGGCCCGGCCCGCGGACTGGGGCGATGTCGTTCTCGCCCGCCGCGACGTCCCGACGAGCTACCATCTGGCCGTCGTCGTCGACGATGCACGCCAGGGCGTGACCCATGTCGTGCGCGGCGCCGATCTCGAGCGGGCCACCGACGCCCACCGCGTCCTGCAGGCCCTGCTCGGCCTGCCGCCCCCCGCCTACCACCACCACCGGCTCCTGGCCGGTCCGGACGGACAGAAGCTCGCGAAAAGCACCCGCTCCACCGCGCTGCGCGCCCTCCGGGCGCAAGGCTGGACGCCAGCGGATGTCCGCCGCACCGTCGGCCTGGGCCCGGCTACCTGACCCCCAGCACGGTGAGCCAAAGTGCCGTCGTCGCGATCGACAGCACCGTGGAGACGGTGATCGCGCTGGCCGTCACTCCGACCGCCGTGCGGTAACGCTCGGCGAGGAGATAGGCGTTGAGGCCACACGGCGAGGCCGCGAAGAGCACGGCGACCCCGGCCCAGACCGGCGGCATGGTGAAGACGTGAAAGGCGAACACGTAGACCAGCGCGGGCTGCACGAGCAGCTTCAGGGCCGTGATGGTGGCTGCCAGGCGCGGCTGCTGGGCGAGCCCGTAGCGCTTGAGCGCAATGCCCATGGCGAACAGGGCGCAGGGCGCCGCGGCGGCGGCGAGCATGTTGACCATGTCCTTGAAGGCCCCGCCGACGGGCAGGTCGAGCAGGCGCCACGTCGCGCTGATGGCTATTCCGAGAATGAGGGGATTTGTAGCGAGTTGGCGCGCCAATCGCAGCAGGTTCGCCGCCGTTCCCTCCGTCAACAGGCTGGCGATGGCAACCATGATCGGAAGGTGGATGGCGATCAGCAGGAATAGCGGGACCGCGCCGGGTTGCCCGTAGGCTTCGAGGATCAGTGGCACGCCGACGAAGACGGTGTTCGCCTGCGCCGAGCAGAAGCCGCACACGACCCCCTCCTGCCGCGTCACGCCGAACAGCCTGACGGCCATCAGGCTTCCGAGCAGCCAGACGATGGCCACCGCCGAGAAATAGGCGCCCCAGTAGCCCCATGGCTGCGCCTCCGGCAGTTCGGCGGCGGTCAGCGTGCGGAAGACGAGGGCCGGCACCGCGATGGTGAAGACGAACTCGGACAGGCCCTCGCCCGTGCGGTCGGACACGACGCCGGCCAGGCGCGCGGCGAAGCCGAGCGCGATGAGCCCGAAGATCGGCAGGACGATGGTGAGGACGTGCAGCATGGCGAACCCGGCGCGAACGGGCGCCGCCGGGGCGTTACCGTATTTCGCGGCCCGAGGCCAGCAAGCCGCATGCCGCGGCGGTCAGGCCGCCTGCGCCCGCCACGCCCGCCGCGCCGGCCGCGCGCGCTACCTCACGCGCTCGGCGAGCCGGGTGGCGGTGGGCGCCTTGCGGATGAGTTCGTCGATGCGGTCCTTCTCGCGGCGGAAGGCGACGAGCTGCCTGTCGTCCAGGTCGCGGTTGCGCGGCACCTTCACCGCCAGCGGATCGACGAAGTTCTCGTTGATCATGACCTCGTAGTGCAGGTGCGGGCCGGTGGAGAGGCCGCTGTTACCGAGATAGCCGATGACCTGTCCCTGGCGCACGCGCACGCCCTCGCGAATGCCGCGGCCGAAGGCGGACAGATGCGAATAGGTGGTGACGAAGTTGTAGGCGTGCTCGATCTCCACGCGTCGGCCGTAGCCCGAATCCCACTCCGCGCTGCGCACCCGCCCGTCGCCGGCGGCGATGATCGGGGTGCCGATGCGGTTGGACCAGTCGATGCCGGTGTGCATGCGCGTGTAGCGCAGGATGGGATGGTAGCGCATGCCGAAGGTCGAGCGCAGCTGGCCGTCGGCGATGGGCTTGCGCACCAGGAACTTGCGGTTCGACTTGCCCGTCTCGTCGAAGAAGTCGATCACGCCGTCCTCGGACGGAGCGAACCGGTAGTAGCGGCGCAGCGCGCCCGACACCGAGATGCTGGCATAGAGCACCTCCGGCTTGCCGTCGTTCTCCTCGTCCTCGCCGTAGAACACCTCGAAACTGTCGCCGCCCGACACGCGCCGCTGCAGGTCGAAGTCGTAGAACGCGACCTTCACGATCTGGTCGATCACGACGCGGGGGATGTCGTGCTTGAAGCCGGTCTCGTACAGGCTCTCGTAGAGCCGCAGGCCGGTGCCGCGATCATCCTCGTCGTCCTCCTCCTCGTCGCTGGCCTTGGCCACGTCCTGCTGCGGCGGGGCGACCGGCACGAATTCGCTGCGGTCGTTGACGGCGGCGATGGCGAGGATGGTCTCGCCGTCATAGAGCATGGCGCGCAGCAGCGGATTGGCGCGGCGCGGCTCGGCCGAGGACCCGAACAGCAGCTTGAGGCGCTGCCCCTCGCGCGGGGGCGTGTCGCGCAGCTTCGTTCCCAGCGCGACCAGCGCCGACCGCGCCTCCGCAGGACTCGCTCCGTTGGCGCGAAGCACCTGCTCGATCGTCTCGCCGCGCTTGATCGTGGCGAGCTTTTCGTCGGGACCCCTGGCGGCCTCGGACCGTTCGGCAGGCGGCGTCTTCTCCCGCTTCGTGACGTTCTCCGGAACGAAGGTCACCTGCATGTTGGAAAAGCCGATGTCCGGTTGGACCGGGTCCTCGCCCTGCAGGCGCGGCGGGCTGAGCGCGCGCATGAGCATCAGCTGCGACGGAATCGCAATGCCCCTCTGCCCCGCTGCCATCGCTGCCCGGCGCTCTTCCAGCACCTGGGCCAGGACGAGATCGAGGTCGAGCACCGCGCCGGAGTCGGGCGCGCCGACGTAGCCGGGCAACGGCCGGCGCTGCACGGACACCTCGGCGTCGCCCTCGTTCGGCTCGATTTCCAGCGCCCGCTCGCCGGTGTCGCCTCCCGCCGCGTAGAGCTTCATGGGATTGAAGGCGGGCACATCGTCGGCAAAGCCGAGCGTGCTCAGGGCGAGATTGGTCGCGACCCTGACGAAGGGCTTGACCTTGATGACCTCTCGATCACCGATGCGGATCGTCGTCGGCGTGCGGAACGCCTGCTTCGCCGAGACGATGTCGGTGGCGACGAACAGCCGGTCACCGCGGCGGGGCGAGCGATCCGGCGAGGCGGCACGCTGCGTTGCGGACTGCGCGTACTGGCCACGCTCCGCGAAGTTGAACTCGTTGTCGAGCGACACCAGGATCGCCGAGCCGATGAGGGCGGCTCCGAACAGGCCGGTGAGCACGGTTCCCGAGAGCCAGCGCAAGCTGAGATTGCGCCGTTCGCCGGTGACCTCCTCGCCGCTCCGCGACAGCGGCGGTTCGTGCCCGAGCTCGACCACGACGCTGCGCGCCGGCCGGTTCGGCCGTCGCAACGAGACGTGGGATGGGCCGCTGGCGGATTGCATGCTTGCCGGAACGATCTCGAAGCGTCAGGAAGTCCCGATTGAAGGTACGCCGGGCGGGCTGCGTGCAGAAGCACCTTGCCGGCAGGCGACAGCGGCGTCAACGACACGCGGTGCCCGCATAGGCCGCAACAAGGTGGCCTGAATGCGGCAACCGCCAGGGCGCCTGCGTGGCCAGGGTCACAGCGCGCTGGGCCGGGCTGACGTGGGGGTGATCTTCGCGCCGCCCGGCTGCCCCCAGTCATAATGGAGCGCGACCCGTCACGCGGTCGTCATCATCCTGTGGTGTCGTCCTTCCATAGCGCTGGTCGGGTCCGAATGCCCATCACTTGGGCAGAGTGCCGCCCAATCGGCGGGCGAAAGTTTTTTTACGAAGCGTGTTGACAGGCCGAAGGGCCCGGATCTATATACGCCTCACACACGGCGACGCCGACCGGAACTACCGGTTGGCGCGCCCATCAGGCATCTTCTGAACATCGAATGATGTTTATCCTGGCTTAGGTCGGGGAGGGTGTTTTGTTGGGGTTTGGCTGTGGAAGACCTTGCTTTCGGGTTGGGTTTGGGCTGCGAGGCCCTTGGGCTGTGAGGCCCAGTGCTCTTTGACAGTGTGAAGAGGAAGAAAGGGAAACGCGGACGGCGGGGTCCTTGCGGGAACTGGGTTTCGGCCTGGTTCTGACAAGAGACTTTCGGTCGGTATCGCGTTTTTCTGGAAGCTCACAGGTTTCGGTCCGTTTCGGCGGGCTGGGATCGATGTGAACTCCGTCAATCATGC
>JAIYAB010000289.1 GCA_027489275.1 Hyphomicrobiales bacterium | reverse complement strand
GAACTGAAGCGCAGCTACGCCGAAGTGGTGCAGGCCGCGGCAGAGGGCCCGATCGCCGTGCTGAACCACAACCGGCCGGAGGCTTACCTCGTCGGAGCGGACGTTTTCGCGCACATGATGGAATTGCTGGAAGACCTCGAGGACGCGCGTCTTGCCGACGAGCGGAAGGACGGACCTTTTGTAGACGTGGATTTGGATGACCTACGCACTCAGATTTCACGGGAAGGCGTGGAAGGAATGGAACGCGATCCAGCCTGATCTTCGCCTGCGGTTTCTCGACAAGCTCGAGGAGCGGCTGGCCCACCCCCGGGTTCCCTCAGCGAAGCTGAGGGGAATGAAGGATGCATACAAGATCAAGCTGCGGGACGCGGGCCTGAGGCTCGTGTACCGGGTCGAGGATCGTATCCTGACCGTCACCGTCATCGCCGTTGGCAGGCGCGATGACGAAGTAATCTACAGGTTGGCCGCCGACCGGATGGACGACTGAACGGATCGTCGGGTCACAGCCCCTTCGCCAGCCGATCGAACGCCATCAGCCGCGCCAGCAGCGCTTCCATCTGCGCCAGCGGCACCATGTTCGGTCCGTCCGAGGGCGCGCGCTCCGGAGCTTCGTGCGTCTCGATGAACACGCCCGCGACGCCGACGGCGACCGCCGCGCGCGCCAGCACCGGCACGAACTCGCGCTGCCCGCCCGACGAGGTCCCCTGCCCGCCCGGCTGCTGCACGGAGTGCGTGGCGTCGAAGATCACCGGCGCGCCGGTCGCCGCCATGATCGGCAGGGCGCGCATGTCGGAGACGAGCGTGTTGTAGCCGAAGGAGACGCCGCGCTCGGTCGCCATCACGTTCGGGTTGCCCGCGCCCGTCACCTTGGCGAGCACGTTGGCCATGTCCCACGGCGCGAGGAACTGGCCTTTCTTGACGTTGACCACCCGCCCCGTCCGCGCCGCGGCGACAAGCAGGTCCGTCTGCCGGCACAGGAAGGCGGGGATCTGCAGGATGTCGACCACCTCGCCCACCGGCCCGCACTGCGCCGCGTCGTGCACGTCCGTCAGCACCGGCAGCCCGAGGCTCTCGCGGATCTCGGTGAACACGGCCAGCGCCGTGTCGAGCCCGATGCCGCGCGCGCCGGACAGCGAGGTGCGGTTCGCCTTGTCGAAGGAACTCTTGAACACGAAGGGCAGGCCGAGCCGCCCCGTGATCTCCTTCAGCGCGGCCGCCATCTCCAGCGCATGGGCGCGGCTTTCCATGGCGCAAGGCCCGGCGATCAGGGCCAGCGGCAGGTGGTTGCCGAAGCGGACGGAGGCGGCGGCGACGACGGTGTGGGCGGGTGTCTGCGTCATGCGTCCGCTTTTAGCCGCTCGCTTGCGCGATGGCTACGGCAGCGCGCCGGCCCGCCGTCGTCAGGCGCGAAAGACGATGACCGCGCCGAAGGCATCCTCCGGGGCGACGACGAGATCGCCGCCGCGCCGCGTCGCCGGGATCCCGGCCGCCTCCAGCCGCCGCGCGAGCGCCTCCACGTCCGGCACGCTCACCGTGAACCCGACGGCGCGCGCGGGCTCTTCCGCGAGGGCGATGCCCGTGTGGAACGCCAGCGCCGCGGCGCTCGCCACCTCGATCCGCCCGCGCGGCGTCGGCACGCCGATGCCCGCCGAATTCGACTCCAGCTCCCGCACGCCGCTGAAATGCGAAAGGAATTCCGCGTGGTCGGACGGGTTCTCCGCCACCAGCGTCACCGCGGCGATCCCCGTCGCGCCGTTGGGGTGCCGCTGGAACGCCGGGTTCCAGAAGTTCTGCGGCTCGTGCTGCTGACACACGAAGAAGCCGGTCTCCGGCATCAGCCGGGCCGCGGCGAAGGCGAGGCTGAAGGCCACCCGGACCGACGTCCCGTCCGGCCGCGTCGCCTTGCGCTCGAAATCGAACCGCGCGAAGCCGCCGATGCCGAGCGCGTCGAACGCCGCCCTGTCGGCCTCCGCATCGTGCGATTCGAGCACCACCATGCACACCCCCTCGCGCCGCGCGAGGCTGTCCGCCACGAACGCGCCGAACGAGAACACCCCCGGCCCATGCGGCGGAATCGCCGCCCCCTCGCCCACCGTGATCAGCTCCAGGAACACCCCCGGGAACTGCACGATCCGGTTCTCCGTCCCCCACGGATGCCGGTTGCGCCCCCCCACCGTGAACCCCAGCCCCTCATAGAACCGCCCCGCTGCATCCAGATCACGGACGGCGATGACGAGATGGTCGAGACCGCGGGGCGCTGGAGACTTTGACATCGACGGACCTATGGTGTTTGATACCATCATTGTTTTGGCGATTTTCACTCAATGCCCAAGGCCGTTCTGGAATTCTACAAGAAAGACATTTTCCCGGACGGGTCGATCGTCGAGATCAAGATCTGGCGTCTTCCGGTTTTCGACAGCGAGAGGCCGCATGGATGGAAATATTCTTTGTTCTACGGCCGGTCGGGTGAACGACTCGTCGCCTATGACAACGAGCGAGGCAAGGGAGACCACCGGCATCGAGGACCATTCGAAGAGCCCTACATCTTTACCACCCTAGAACGCCTCATTCTGGATTTTCGCTTGGATGTTGAACGCGTGAGACGAGCGTCATGACCGACCGGACCATCCATATCCACGTCGAGAGCCCCGAGGCCATGTGGGCGCGCTCGGTTTCGGCAATGAAGCGGCTAGATGCCGGGGAGATCGACTTCGCGGGCGAGCATCTCTCTTTCGCCGACATGGCGACCTACCTGGCCGCGATCACGCCCAGGCGGCTCGAACTCGTAGCCCGGTTGAAGCAAGTCGGTCCCTCTTCCATCCGTGCGCTCTCCAAGGAGATTGCGAGGGATTACAAGAGCGTGCACCAAGACCTGTCAAAGCTGATCGAGATCGGGCTTGTGGAGCGCCGTGAGGACGGACGCGTCGAAGCCCCTTACGACACGATCGTCAGCACGATCAAGCTGGCTGCGGCTTGAGCCCTTTTCCCGCGCCGAACGGTCGATCG
>JAIYAB010000225.1 GCA_027489275.1 Hyphomicrobiales bacterium | reverse complement strand
GCACCCAGGTCGACTCGTTCCAACTGGAGTGGGGCGAGGCAGGCAAAGGCTCGCGTTCGGCTTTTGTGACCATTCATACCGACGAAGGGCTTGTCGGCATGGGCGAGGCCTCACCCATGGAAGGTGGCCTTGCATCACTGGTCATCATTGCCAAGCACATGGCGCCGTTCCTGATCGGCAAGGATCCGCTCGATCACGCGGTGCTGCTTGATACGCTGTTGCACAAATGCGTGAAGCTCGGTCCCGAAGGTGCGGTGACCGGTGCTCTGGCCGCGCTCGACATTGCGATGTGGGATCTCAAGGGCAAGCTCGCGGGCCTTCCCGTGCACAAACTGCTGGGCGGCGCATGGCGGACGAGCCTCACCTGCTACGCCTCCATCGGCGGCAACGCCTGGCGATCCGCCGACGAGGTCGTGAAGATCGTCGAGAAGCGTGTCGCGAAAGAAAAGCCTGCAGCCGTCAAGATCCGCTGGGACGGCGACAGAACCCGGCAGGACGTCGACATTCCCGGCGATATCGCCAAGGCGAAGGCCGTTCGCAAGGCGCTGGGAGACGACTTCGTCCTCGGCTTTGACGCCAACAACGGCTACTCGATAGGTGGCGCAATCAGGGTCGGGCGAGCCCTTGAGGATCTGGGCTTCACCTGGTTCGAGGAACCGGTCCAGCATTATCACGTCGCAGCGATGGGCGAAGTGGCGCAACGCCTCGACATCACCGTGTCGGCCGGCGAGCAGACCTACACGCTGCAGGGCCTCAAGGACCTCATCAACGCCGGCGTCCGCATGGTCCAGCCGGACATCGTGAAGATGGGTGGCATCACCGGCCTGATGCAATGCGCTGCGCTGGCCCATGCCAACGGCGTCGAGTTGGTACCGCACCAGACCCAGCCCACCGTTGGCCATCTGGCCAACCTTCAGGTGCTTTCGACCATCATGCACCTGTCGAAGCCAGTCGAACTTGCCGACAACTGGGAGCGGGCGAGCGTCGTCTTCCCCGTCAATCCGTCCGAACCGAAGGACGGGTTGTTCCAGCTACCGACGGCGCCCGGGCTCGGGATCTCGTTCGACGAGCAGGCGTTCCGCGAGCGCGTGCGTCCGCTGAGCCTGTGAAGCATCCGGCCCCGGCCGGATTGGAAATGCAAGGCGGATGCCCAAGAGAGGCGATCCGAAAAACTCGGGGGAGGATGACCATGACGATATCACGCAGGGCTTTCCTGGCGCAGAGTTCGGCCGTCGGCGCGGTCGTGACGATCGGGACGAGCGCGAGCTTGCCCGCCGTTGCTCAGGAAGCGCCCATCTCCATTGCCCTGGCGGCGCGATCCCCGACCGGCTTGAGCCCTCAGCAAACCGGCCTGACTGGCGGCGACAGCTGGGCCATTCGCCAGATATTCGACACTCTCGTGAAGGCTGACGACGGGACCTTCGGCGTTCGCCCGGAAGATTTCCGACCGAGCCTGGCGCGGTCGTGGGAGAGCTCGCCGGACGCCAAGACCTGGACATACCGTCTGCGCGAGGGCGTGCAGTTCCACAAGGGCTACGGTGAGTTGACGTCGGATGACGTCCTTTTCACCTTCTCGCGCCACCTCGATCCCAAGACCGTCACCAACCAGAAGGCGCTCTACTCCATCATCGACCGCGTCGAAGCGCCGGACCGCTACACGGTGCGTTTCCTTCTCAAGCGCCCCGATCCGATCTTCAACGGCAGCGTCGCCACGACGCTCGGTGCAAACATCCTGAGCCGGAAAGCGTTCGAGGAGCGGGGTCCGAAGTTCAACATGGACCCGATCGGGACGGGCGCCTACCAGGTGGAAAGCGTCAGCCCGACCGAAGGCGTCTTGCTCAGTGCCTTCCCGCAGCACTTCGCCGGACCCGCGGTGACGAAGACACTGCGCGTCGCCTTCATCGCCGACACGACAGCCCGCACACTCGCCTTTGCGTCCGGCCAAGTCGACATGATCGAAGGCGTGCGGGCGCCGGGCTGGATCCCGACGATGCGGCAGCGCTCGCCGCAGACGATTTTCGACGCGACTGCGCCTGGCAGTTTCAACAGCCTTCACATCAATCTGACCCGCCCACCCCTCAACGACATCAAGGTCCGACAGGCTATTCGCCTCGCCATCAACAACGAACAGATTGCCGCAGCCTTCGCGGGAATGTCGGTGCCGATGGTCGGCATCATCGCTCCGCAGTTCGCAGGTTCGGTGAAGAAGGACGCACTCGCTCCGGAACTGCGCTACGAGCCTGACGTGAAGAGGGCCAAGGCTCTGCTGGCAGAGGCTGGCTTCCCGAACGGCGTGACCATCCCGTGCTTCACCAGCCAGCGCGAGGACTACGCGGCGATCATGCTCATCATTCAGGAGCAGCTTCGCGCGGCCGGCATCAACCTCGACCTCAAGATCATCGACCACGCCACGATGCATGCGGAGAACCGCAAGGACCGCAACGCGATCACGCTCTACTCGTCGAGCTACCCGCCGGTGCCGACTCAGCCGTTCCTGCAGCAGCTCGCAGCCTCGGCCGAGGTCAAGGCCGACAGCACCGGCGGCGAGAACTACAGCCACTACGGCGTTGCGATGCCTGGAATCGACGCCCTCATCGAGCGCGCCCAGGACGAGCCGGACTTCGAGAAGCGCACTGCCCTCATCCAGGAGGTGGAGAAACAGGTCCTGCGTGATCTGCCTCTCATGGGGATCGTTACCCTGTCGTATGTGATAGCCCGCAATCCGCGGGTCGATATCGGCTATCCGGTCAAGTCAGGTTACGCCTACTGGCCGCTGAACCGGGCCAAGAAAGCCTGACGCAGGATGCTGCGCACCATTGGAGCGCGACTGGTCGATGCTGTACCGACAGTGTTGTTGGTGCTGTCCCTCGTCTTCGTCGCGCTTCGCCTGCTGCCGGGCGACCCGGCTCTTGTTGCCCTGGGCGAATATGCGACCCAGGATCAGCTGGCCCTGTTTCGTCGGCAAATGGGGCTCGATTTGCCTCTCTGGCAGCAGTACTTCGCGTTCCTGCGCAACATGCTGATGCTGGATTTTGGCACCTCTCTCGTCAATCAGACGCCTGTCATCCAGCTCATCCGCGAGAACCTTCCCTACACGATAGAACTCACGCTCGTCGCCACGGGCATGGGCCTGGTGTTCGGTATCCCGCTCGGCGTTGTCGCCGCAGTCAACCGCAACCGTTGGCAGGACCGGGGCGCACGGATCTTCTCCCTGGTCGGCTACGCCATTCCGGACTTCTATCTCGGCGCGCTCCTCCTCATCGTCTTCGCGCTGAACCTCGGCTGGTTCCCGATCAACGGAGGCGGTACCGGATTCTGGGACCGGATGTACCACGTCTTCCTGCCTGCCTTGACGCTGGCCATGGTCAAGACGGCCTTCATTGGACGGCTCACGCGGACATCCATGCTGGAAGTCCTCGGCCGCGACTATGTCCGAACCGCGCGTGCGAAAGGGGCGCGCGAGCCCCGTGTCATCTACCGTCACGGCCTTCGCAATGCGCTGCTGCCGGTCACCACCGGTCTCGGCTTGAGCCTGCTTGCCACCCTGTCCGGTTCGGTCGCCATCGAACTCGTCTTCAACCGGCCGGGGATCGGAGAGGTTCTCATCAGCGCGATCGCCAAGCGTGACTATCCGGTCATCCAGGCGGGCGTGGTCGTCTTCGCCTTCTTCGTCGTGGCGGTGAACCTGCTCGTTGACCTCGCATACGCCGTCGTCGACCCGCGCATCCGGGTGAAGGCATGAGCGCGCTCCCCGACGAGTCGATCGCGCCAGCACCGGATCCAGGCTTCCAGATCCTCAGGCGGCTGATCTCTATGGAGCAGCCCGGCACGCTGCTGGCGGCCCTCGTGGTCTGCGCCTTCGTCGTGGTCGCCGTCCTTGCCCCTTGGATCGCTCCCTACGATCCGTTGGCGCAGAGCTATCTGCGCATCAACGCCTACCCTTCGTCGCAGCACTGGCTCGGCACGGACCAGTTCGGGCGCGATGTCCTGTCCCGGCTCATCTTCGGTGCGCGGAACTCGTTGATCTTCGGCTTGATGGCCCCGACGATCGCGGCAATCGTGGGCACAACGCTCGGCGTCATTGCAGGCTATTTCGGCGGCTTCATCGACCGGGTCATCAGCCGCCTCATCGACCTGCTTCTCGCTTTTCCGGAGTTGCTGCTCGCCATCATGATCTCGGCGGCATTGGGCGGCGGCTTCTGGAATGTCATTCTCGTTCTGTCCATCGCCTTCATACCCGGCTTCGCCCGCGTCGCCCGCGCATCGACGCTGGCTGTGCGACAGGAGCCTTACATCGAGGCATCGGTCGCGGCCGGTCTTCGCACGCACACGATCATCCTGCGGCACGTGCTGCCCAACATCTCGGCGCCGGTCGTCGTGCTGATGACGCTCTGGGTCGCGTCCGCGATCCGGCTGGAAGCCTCACTGAGCTTCCTGGGCATCGGGACCAGGCCGCCGGCCCCGAGTTGGGGCAATATCATCCGCGACGCTCTGGGCAACATCTTCGGATCGCCGTGGCCCATCATCGGCGCCGGCTTCGCGATCACAGTCGTCGTGCTCGCGTTCAACGTCCTAGGCGACGCCCTACGCGATGCACTCGACCCGGATACGGCGTGATGTCAGAGCCGTTGCTGAGCGTAGAGAGGCTGACAGTCGCCTTCGGTCCCGAAGGGGCGCGGGTGCGTGCCGTCGAGGACGTCTCGTTCAGCGTCCCTGCCGGAGGCGCCGTCGGCCTCGTCGGTGAATCCGGCTCGGGAAAGTCGGTGACGTCACTCTCGATCCTGCGTCTCCTCGCCCCATCGGCGACTATCCTCGGCGGGAGAATCCTCTTCGATGGAACCAATCTGCTTGGCCTCCCGGCAGACAAGATGCCGGACATCCGGGGCCGCGACATCGCCATGATCTTCCAGGAGCCGATGAGCTCGTTGAACCCGTTGATGACGGTGGGCGACCAGATCGGCGAAGCCATCCTTCTGCATGAGGCCGTCGGACGAGGCGAGCGCGGCCGACGCGTCGTCGAGCTTCTGCGGCGCGTCGGCATTCCCGATGCCGAGGAGCGGTGCGACGCCTATCCGCACCAGTTCTCCGGCGGCATGCGGCAACGCGTGATGATCGCAATGGCTCTGGCCTGCAATCCAAGGTTGTTGATCGCGGACGAGCCCACCACCGCCCTCGACGTCACCATTCAGGCCCAGGTTCTCGACCTGATGCGGACACTCCGCGCTGACACCGGAACGGCAATCTTGCTGATCTCGCACGACCTCGGGGTGATTGCCGAAATGTGCGACAGCGTCGTCATCATGTATGCCGGTCGTGTGGTCGAGACCGGCGACGTCCGGTCGATCTTCCGCGATGCGCGGCATCCCTATACGCAGGGGCTGCTGGCTTCGATACCTCGCCTCGACGACGAGCGGCATAGGCTGCACCAGATCCCGGGCTCCGTGCCTTCGCCGGCGCACCGGGGGGCCGGCTGCGCTTTTGCGCCGAGGTGCCCTGTTCGCCAGGAACGCTGCACGCGCGAACAGCCCGCCTTCGCTGCAATCGCCTCCGACCGTCGGGTCGCGTGTTTTGCGGAAGGATCGTCAGCCGCATGATCGAACCGTCGCGATCGGCGAGTCCCAAAGCAACCGAATTGCTGAGGGCAGAAGGTCTGGGCAAGATCTTCGGAGGAACCCGCGCGACCTTGTTGGGCCGACCTGCCGGCGGCGTAAGGGCGGTGGATGGCGTCAGCTTCAGTGTGATGGCCGGCGAGACGCTTGCCGTCGTCGGCGAGTCCGGTTGCGGGAAGTCGACGCTGGGTCGTCTTCTCCTCAGGCTCATCGAGCCTTCGGAGGGCAAGGTCTGGTTCGACGGGAGTGACCTGGCCGCTCTTTCCGTGGCCGAGATGCGCAAGATGCGCCGACATGCTCAGATGGTGTTCCAGGATCCGTATGGTTCGCTCAGCCCGCGGCGGACAATAGCCGAAATCGTGGCGGAGCCGCTTCAGGCCTTCGGTATCGCCAGGAACGGGCCAGCGCTTCGCCAGCAAGTTGCCGACGTGTTGACCCGGGTCGGGCTCTCACCTGCCTACATGGACCGCTATCCCCGCCAGTTTTCCGGTGGCCAGCGGCAACGAGTCGGCATTGCCCGCGCCATTGCGGCCCGCCCCCGCTTCATCGTGGCCGACGAACCCGTGTCGGCGCTCGACGTGTCGATCCAGGCTCAGATCATCAACCTCCTGCAAGACCTGCAGGAAAGCGAAGGCTTCTCCTGTTTGTTCATCGCCCACGACCTGGCCGTGGTGCGCCACATCGCCGATCGGGTGATGGTCATGTACCTCGGTCGCGTCGTGGAGATCGGTCCTAAGCGGGAGATCTACGCAGCGCCGCAGCATCCGTACACCCAGGCCTTGCTGTCAGCCGTACCGCAACCCGATCCCGATGCACGGACAAGGCGCATCATTCTCAAGGGAGATGTTCCGAGCCCCTCACGAGCGCCGTCTGGTTGCAGCTTTCACACCCGCTGCCCGTTGGTTCGGGACATCTGCAGATCCGAGCGCCCGTCGCTGAGGATGGTTGCCCCGGGCCAGCAGGCCGCTTGCCACTTTGCCGCTCCCAATCCCATCGAGTCGAGCCCAACCAGTCCATGAAAGGTACTCTCTCGTCCTATCTGTCGCACGAGAGACGACGCGCGCATCCATGAGGTTCGATGGGGGTGCGAAGCAGTTTCCATCTGCGAAGCAGCCGATAACACCGTCGGCGGCTGCAAGGAGCACTAGAGCGCTTGCGCTTCATTTTCGAAGGGTTTGGATGCGGCGG
>JAIYAB010000255.1 GCA_027489275.1 Hyphomicrobiales bacterium | reverse complement strand
GTGCGGGTGATGTCGGTCGTCCCGTCCTGGTACTGTTCGCCTGAATCGATGAGGTAGATCCCGGGCTCGATCGGGCGGTCCGACCGGCGCGTGACGCGATAGTGAGGCAGCGCGGCGTTGGGGCCGGCGCCGGAGATCGAGGGGAAGGAGACGTCCTTCAGCACGCCCGTGGCGCGGCGGGCCTCCTCCAGCGCCACGGCGGCGGAGATCTCCGTCAGCCCCCCTTTCGGCGCTTCGCGCGCGAACCATGACAGGAAGTTGGCGACCGCCGCTCCGTCGCGCCGGTGCGCGGCGCGGCAGCCCGCGATCTCGGCGGCGTTCTTGGCGGCTTTCATCAGCGCGATTGGGTCGAGGCCAGTCTCGACGCGCCCGCCGGCGGACTCGACGAGGCCGACAATGCGGCGGGATGCGGTGGCCTGGTCGAAGCGCACGCGCGCCTTCGCCGCTCCGAGTTCGCTCAACGTGCGGTCGAGCCGGCCGGGCTCCTCGATCTCGGCGAAGCTGCCGATGGCGTCGCGCACCGCGTTTGAGAGCTTGCCGCCGTCCATGAACAGGGTCGGCCGTCCCTCCTTCGGCACCACTGCGTAGCCGATGGGCAGCGGCGTGTGCGAGACGTCTGCGCCGCGGATGTTGAACACCCAGGCGACGGCATGCGGGTCCGACACGACGAGCGCATCGGTGCCCAGCCCGCCGAGCCTGGCCTGGATGCGGGCGAGCTTCGACGCGCTGTCCTCGCCCGCCAGTTCGACCGGATGCAGCACGACGGCGGCGCGCGGTGGGGCAGGGCGGTCCTCCCAGACGGCGTCGATCGGGTTGCCGTCTACCGGGACGAGGCTCGCTCCGGCCCGCTTGCAGGCCTTCTCGAAACGGCTGGCGCCTTCGGGCGTGTGCAATGACGGGTCGAAGCCGAGCTTCTGGCCCGGCTTCAGCATTTTCTCCAGCCAGACGTCGGGCGGGGTGTCGATGAGATGCTCCGGGGTGAAGGCGGACGCGTCCACCTGCTCACGCACCTGCACCGTGTAGCGTCCGTCGACGAAGATGGCGGCTTTGTCTGTGAGAACCACGGCCATTCCCCACGAGCCGGTGAAGCCTGTGAGCCAGGCCAGGCGTTCGGCGCAGGCCGGGACGTACTCGTTCTGGTGCTCGTCCGTGCGCGGCACGATGAAGCCGTCGAGCCCGCGGCGTGCGAGTTCCGCGCGCAAGGCCTTCAACCGGGGCGGTCCCTGGGTGGGATCCGCCGATTCGTCGAAGGACTGGAACACCGCGTTCGCCATGGCTGCCTCTCTGCATCTGAGGCGCGCAGGGGGACATGCGGCGTTCCGCTCGTCAAGACGGCAGGGAATCGACCGGATCTGCCGCTCGATTGTGCAATGCAGCATTTCTTGACAACACGTTGAGCAAGCTCTGCAAGGTGGCCTTGGGAGGCATGCAGACTAGCGTCTATCTCGCATGTGCGAGATAGACTATCGACTAACGCAACAACGGAAACGTCCGGGTGGCCCTCAACCAGTTCAGAGGAGCAGCCCATGACTGCCTTCACTCTTCCGCGAAACCTGTCTCGCGGCACCGTCGTCGCGGGCGTCCGCGAACAGGCAGGCCCGCGCATCGGCACGCAGGTGTTCCGCAGCGTGGTCGATGCCCTGGTGGACAGCCGCCGCCGCAAGGCCGTGCGCGACTTGCGCAAGCATCAGGCTTTCGGCCCGCTCATCACCGTGATGCACGTCGACCTGACGACGCGCGAAATGCTGCCGTTCCGCCGGGAGGATTGAGACCGCGCGGGCTTCACGCCGCGGCCGAAGCGCTTCAGAGCGCCCTGCGCGCGGACGCCCCGCCGTGGCGCAGGTGGAGGGACGCCCAGCCTTCGAGGTCGCGGCGGGCCGCGAGGTGGAGACCCTGCGCGCGATAGGCGGCCAGAACGCCCGGAACGTCGCGTGCCTGAAGCCCCGACAGGATGATGTCGGCCCCCGGCGCCGCGACGCCGCCGATGGACGGCGCCAGCCGCATCAGCGGGCGGGCGAGGATGTTGGCGAAGATCAGGTCGTAGGGCGCGCCGCCGCGCAGCGCGGGATGGCCGACACCCTTGGCGACCACCGGCCGCAGCCATGATCCGGCGCGGTTGTGGACGGCATTGGCGCGCGCCGCCTCGACGGCCACGACGTCGATGTCGCCGGCGGCGACCGGCCGGCGCAGCGCGCGGGCGGCCGCGATCGCCAGCACGCCCGTTCCGGTCCCCACGTCGAGCACGTGGACGGGCCGACGGCGCTTCAGGATGTCGTCGAGGAAGAGCAGGCAGCCCCGTGTGGTGCCGTGGTGGCCGGTGCCGAACGCGAGCGCCGCCTCGATCTCGATGGCGATGGCATGGCCCGGAACCCGCCCGCGGTCATGGCTCCCGTGGACGACGAAACGACCGGCTGGCACGGGCGCGAGGCCGTCGAGCGAGGCCTTCACCCAGTCCTTTTCGTCGATAGCGTCGAAACGTACCTCCTTCGCCGCCGCCGTCCCGCCATGGGCCCCGACGATGTCACGGATGAAGTCCTCGTCCGGCCGGGCCGAGAAATAGACCTCGACCTCCCACTGCCCCGTCGCCTCGTTCTCGAAAGCCGCCGCGGCTGTCTCGGCAGGATCGAACATCTCGACGACCGCGTCGGCGATCCGACGCGCGGTGCGCTCGTCGCAGACGAGCTTCATGAGATGCGTGGGGCGGTGCGGCGGGAGACCTTCGAGCATGGGGGGTGTTTAGCGGGGTCGGGCGGAGGTGTCGATGGCGCAGGGGTCTTCGCCCGACTTGCCGTTCGTGCTAACGTCCGCCCATGGTCAGCGTCGATTTTCATCCCGATCCGATTTTCGAAGAAGCTCCGTTCGAGATGGCGAACCTGCGCCCCGAGAAGACCGGGCTGCCGTTCGTCGTGTGGATTTCCCAGCGCGGTAGTGCGCAGCACGACGTTCGCATCAAACTGTCCCGCACGCCCCAGGCCGGACCTGACTGGATTACGGTGACGGTGCGACCCGTCCAAGACCTGAGTGGGACCCTGCGCAGACGGGATCTCGATATGGTCAGGGCCTGGATCGACCTCAACCGTGATTCGCTGGTCGCCTACTGGAACGGCGAAATCGCCTACACGGAGGACGTGATGGCGAGGCTCGTGCCGCTTGAGAAAGCCTGACCTGCCTCACACGGCCTGGACGAACCCTTGCAGCACCATTTTCCGGCCGGCCTTGTCGAAATCGATCGTCAGCTTGTTACCGTCCACGGCTGCCACGGTGCCGTTGCCGAACTTGATGTGGAAGACGCGCTCGCCGGCGGCGAAGCTGCTCTCCGCGCCGGTGGACTTGGCGACAAGCTCGCCTTCGATCTGCAGCGGCCCCTTGCGGCCCGGGCCTGCGTCATAGCCGGGGGAGCGGCGCTCGCCGAATCCGCCGCCGGAACTTCCGCCGCCTGAACTTCCACCGGCCTGTCGCTGCCGCTCCTGCGCGCGCTGCCAGCCGGGGGTGTTGTAGGTCGACCCGAAGGACTGCACCCGGTCGAAGCGGCTGCCGCCGTACCCGCCGTAGCTGGCCGGCGCCTCGGTGACCTCGACATGGGCCTCCGGCAGCTCGTCGATGAAGCGCGAGGGGATGGTCGATTGCCACAGCCCGTGAATGCGCCGGTTGGATGCGAAGAACAGCTTCGCGCGGCGGCGCGCGCGGGTCAGACCGACATAGGCGAGGCGGCGCTCCTCCTCCAGGCCGGCGCGGCCGCTTTCGTCGAGCGCGCGCTGGTTGGGGAACAGGCCCTCTTCCCAGCCGGGCAGTAACACCGTGTCGAACTCGAGGCCCTTGGCGCCGTGCAGCGTCATGATCGACACCTTCTCGGTGGTGTCGTTGTCGGTCGCCTCCATCACCAGCGAGACGTGCTCGAGGAAGCCGGCGAGGTCGGGGAACTCCTCCATGGAGCGCACGAGCTCCTTGAGGTTTTCGAGGCGCCCGGCGCTTTCGGCCGTGCGCTCCTTCTGCCACATCTCCGTGTAGCCGCTCTCCTCCAGCACCAGCTCGGCCAGCTCGTTGTGCTTCATGCACTCCACGGCGGCGGACCAGCGCGCGAAGGCGCCGGTGAGCTCGCGCAACGTCGTGCGGGGCTTGGGCTTCAGCTCCTCCGATTCCGACAGCTGCCGCGCCGCCTGCATCAGCGGGATGCGGGTCTGCCGGGCGAAGCGGTGCATCAGTTCGAGCGTCGCGTCGCCGAGCCCGCGCTTGGGCGTGTTGACGATGCGCTCGAAGGCGAGGTCGTCTGTCGGGTTGGCCACGCAGCGCAGATAGGCGAGCGCGTCGCGGATCTCGAGCCGCTCGTAGAACCGTGGGCCGCCGATGACGCGGTAGGGCAGGCCCAGCGTGACGAAGCGGTCCTCGATCTCGCGCATCTGCGCAGAGATGCGCACCAGCACGGCCATGTCGGCGAGCGAGTGACCCTTGTTCTGCAGCGCCTCGATCTCCTCGCCGATGAGACGGGCTTCCTCCTCGCTGTCCCACGCGCCGGTGATGGTCGGCTTCTCGCCGGCCTCGTCGTCGGTGAACAGGGTCTTGCCGAGGCGGCCCTCGTTATGCGCGAGCAGGTGGGCGGCGGTGGCGAGGATGTGGCCGGTGGACCGGTAGTTGCGCTCCAGCCGGACCACCGTGGCGCCGGGGAAATCCTTCTCGAAGCGCAGGATGTTGTCGACCTCGGCGCCGCGCCAGCCGTAGATCGACTGGTCGTCGTCGCCGACGCAGGCGACGTTGCGCCGGCCCTGCGCCAGCAGGCGCAGCCACAGGTACTGCGCGACGTTGGTGTCCTGGTACTCGTCCACCAGGATGTACTTGAACTTGTCCTGGAAGCCGGCGAGCACGTCCGGATGCTCGCGGAAAAGCCGCAGGCACTCGATCAGCAGGTC
>JAIYAB010000453.1 GCA_027489275.1 Hyphomicrobiales bacterium | reverse complement strand
TACTCGCTGAAGCTCGTCAACTGGCACTTCTGGCTCTCGACGCTCGGCATCGTCGTCTACATCTCGGCGATGTGGGTGTCGGGCATCCTGCAGGGCCTGATGTGGCGCGCCTACACGAGCCTCGGCTACCTCGAGTACTCGTTCATCGAGACGACGGAAGCGATGCATCCGTTCTACGTCATTCGCGCCATCGGCGGCGGGCTGTTCCTGCTGGGCGCGCTCATCATGGCCTACAACATCTGGATGACGATCGCCTCGGAGGAGCTCTCGGCAGAGCCCGAGTCGTCGCCCCGGCTGGTTGCGGCCGAGTAAGGGGGCACGAACATGTCCGTCTGGGCCAAGCATCAGGTCTTCGAGAAGAACTCGATCGTCCTGCTCGTCGGCATCCTCGTGGTGGTCGCCATCGGCGGCCTCGTGGAGATCGCCCCGCTCTTCTACCTGAAGAGCACCATCGAGAAGGTGGAGGGGATGCGCCCCTACACCCCGCTGGAACTCGCCGGCCGCAACATCTACGTCCGCGAGGGCTGCTACAACTGCCACTCGCAGATGATCCGGCCGCTGCGGGACGAGGTGGAGCGCTACGGCCACTACTCGCTCGCCGCCGAGAGCATGTACGACCGCCCCTTCCAGTGGGGCTCCAAGCGGACGGGGCCGGATCTCGCCCGCGTCGGCGGGAAGTACTCCGACGAGTGGCAGACCGCCCATCTCATCAACCCGCGCGCCGTGGTTCCGGCGTCGATCATGCCCGGCTATCCCTTCCTCGCGAAGACCGAGCTCGATGCGCGGTCGATCGCGCAGGAGATGAAGGTGCAGGCGATGCTCGGCGTGCCCTACACGCAGGAGATGATCGAGAAGGCGTCCGGCGACATCGCCGTCCAGGCGACCCTCGATGATCCCGGCGCCGCCGACCTCGCCAAGCGCTATCCCAAGGCCCTGGCCCGCGACTTCGACGGCAACCCCGGCGCGGTCACGGAAATGGATGCGCTGGTCGCCTACCTCCAGATGCTCGGCACGCTGGTCGACTTCAAGACCTACGACCGCAAAGCCAATATCCGCTGAGGAGTTCCCCCATGTTCACCTACGAATCCCTGGCGAATTTCGCCCAGACCTGGGGGACGGTCGGCTTCGTCGCACTGTTCGTCATGGTCCTCGTCTACGCGCTCAATCCGAGGAACCGGGGCAAGTTCGACGACGCCGCCCGCGTTCCTCTCGAGAAGGACTGAACCGATGGCCGCTGACAACTCGAAGGTCGACAGCCTGACCGGCACCTCGACCACCGGTCACGAATGGGACGGCATCCGGGAGCTGAACACGCCGCTGCCGCGGTGGTGGCTGTGGCTCTTCTACGCCACCATCGTGTGGGGCATCGGCTACATCATCGTGTATCCGGCGATTCCGCTCGGCAGCTCCTTCACGAAGGGCCTGTTCGGCTACGCGAGTCGCAACGCCATCGAGGAGGACGTCGCCGCGCTCAACAGGCTGCGCGGTGACAAGATGGCGGCTCTGGCGACGACGCCGCTCGCCGACATCGCCAAGAACCCGCAGCTGCAGCAGGTGGCGCTCGCCGCAGGCAAGGCCGCGTTCGGCAACAACTGCGCGCCGTGCCACGGCACGGGCGGCGGCGGGACGAAGGGGTATCCCAATCTCGTCGACGACCAGTGGATGTGGGGCGGCTCGCTCGAGCAGATCCAGCAGACGATCGCCTATGGGATCCGCAACGAGCTGGCGGAGTCGCGCCAGGGGCCGATGCCGGCCTTCGGCAAGGACGGCATCCTGAAGAAGGACGAAATCTCCGCGGTCGCCGCCTATGTCGTCACGCTGTCCGGCCGCAAGCCGGAGGGCACGGCCGACCTCGCCAAGGGCAAGCAGCTCTTCGCCGACAACTGCGCCGCCTGCCACGGCGACGCCGGCAAGGGCAATCCGGACGTCGGGGCGCCGAACCTCACCAGCAACATCTGGCTCTATGGCGGCGAACAGGCCGTGATCGAGCAGACGATCGCCACCGGCCGCGGCGGCGTTATGCCGGCGTGGAACGGACGCCTCGACCAGGCGACCGTCAACGCCCTCACCGTCTATGTCCACACGCTGAGCGGCGGAAAGTAAGCCGACAAGACAGGTTCCGGCGTGCGAAGGGCGCCGGAACCTCCATCCCCCGCCCTTCGAGGATTGCGTCATGTCCAGCGCCGATGGCCAGCCGAAGGTCGCAGCCGTTACGGCCGCCGCCCCGGTGGATCTCGACGTCCCCCTGTACGAGGCCCGCAAGGATATCTTCCCGGCGGCCGTGAAGGGCCGTTTCCGGACGATCAAGTGGCTGATCCTGATCGTCACGCTCGGGATCTACTACTTCCTGCCCTTCCTGCGCTGGGACCGCGGGCCGAGCGCGCCGGACCAGGCCGTGTTGATCGACCTCGCCAACAGCCGCTTCTACTTCTTCTTCATCGAGATCTGGCCGCAGGAGCTCTACTACGTCACCGGCCTCATGGTGCTGGCGGCGCTGGTACTGTTCCTGATGAATGCTGTCGCCGGCCGCGTGTGGTGCGGCTATCTCTGCCCGCAGACCGTTTGGACCGATCTCTTCTACGCCGTCGAGCGCCTCGTCGAGGGCGACCGCCGCGAGCAGATCCGCAAGAAGCAGAGCGGCACGTGGGACCTCGAGCGCATCGCGGAGAAGATCCTCAAGCACTCGCTCTGGCTGATGATCGCGTGGTGGACCGGCGGCGCCTGGGTCCTCTACTTCTCGGACGCGCCGACGCTGGTTGGCCAGCTTGTCCGCTTCGACGCCCCCCTCGTTGCCTATGTCTGGATCGCCATCCTGACCTTCACGACCTACGCCCTGGCAGGCTTCATGCGCGAGCAGGTGTGCCTGTACATGTGCCCATGGCCGCGCATCCAGGCGGCGTTGACGGACGAGCACGCCCTCAACGTCACCTACCGGTATGACCGCGGCGAGCCGCGCATGTCGGCCAAGAAGGCCGAGGCCGCCCGCAGTCAGGGCGGCGCGGCCGGCGACTGCGTGGATTGCTTCCAGTGCGTCGCCGTCTGCCCCACCGGGGTCGACATCCGCGAGGGCATGCAGATGGGCTGCATCCAGTGCGGCCTTTGCATCGACGCCTGCGACAACGTGATGGCGAAGATTGGCCGTCCCACCGGCCTCATCGCCTATGACACCGACGTCAACGTCCAGCGGCGCATCGCCCGCGAGGAGCCGGTCGTCAGGATCGTGCGGCCGCGGACGCTTCTCTACGCGGGTCTGATCGTGGTGATCGGCGCGGTCATGTCCTATGCCCTGCTGGGCCGGGCGACGCTCGGGGTCAGCGCGCTGCACGATCGCAACCCGATCTTCGTGCGTCTCGCCGACGGCGGCGTGCGCAACGGGTTCACCGTGCGCCTGAGCAACATGACGCTCGAGCCGCGCCCGATGCGTCTGGAGATCCTCGGCCTGCCGGAGGCGCGCCTCGACGTGGCCGGCGTGCCGATGACCGCGGACCTTTCGACGCTCGTCGAGGTCGGGCCGGACCAGACCCGCGAGCTGCGGGTGCTGGTCAGCGTCCCGGCGAAGCTGGCCGACATCGACACCCGCCCGATCCGTTTCCGTCTCACCGACGTGGTGAGCGGCGCGGTCGCCTATGCCGACGACTTCTTCAAGGGAACGGGGAGCGCGCCATGACGACGCAAGACCTGGACATCGACGGCACCGACCGTGCCGGCGGCTTCGTCCTCACCGGTCGCCACGTGCTGCTGATGTTCGTGATGTTCTTCGGCGTCGTGTTCGGCGTGAACTTCTACATGCTGCGCGTCGCGGTCGGCACCTTCAGCGGCGTGCAGACCGAGACGCCTTACAAGATGGGCCTGGCCTACAACACCCGCATCGCCGCCTCGCGCAAGCAGGACGAGCTCGGATGGACGGTCGACGCCCGCGTGATCCGCGGCGCGGACGGGAATGCCTCGATCGTGCTGCAGGCGGCCGATCGCAGCGGTGCGCCGCTCAGCGGCCTCGCCGGCCGCATCCGCCTCGAGCGCCCCGCCGACAAGCGCCTCGACATCGAGGCCGACCTCGCCGCCACGGGCACCGGCCGCTACGGCGCGGAGCTCCGGGGCGTGGCGCCGGGCCAGTGGGACGTGGTGGTGTTCCTGGAACGCGGCGGCGAGGTCGTGTTCGAATCCACCAGCCGCATCGTCGTTCCCTGAGCGCGCGAACCAGGAGGGATCCATGGCCGATGCCATAGCCCAGGGCGGTCGCCTGGCAGATCCCCCGCGGCCTTCCGTCATCGACTACTCCGCTCTTGTCGAGACGCGCGAGGACGGCTCGCGCCATCTCGATCTCGCCGTCGAGGGCATCACCTGCGCCGCCTGCATCGGCGACATCGAGCGCGCGCTGGCTCCGCTGCCCAGCCTGTCCCGCGCCCGGCTGAACTACACCAATCGCCGCCTCGCGCTGGACTGGAAGGATCCCGCCTTCGACCCCGCTTCGGTCGTCGGCAAGCTCGCTGCCATGGGCTACAAGGCGCACCCGTTCGAGGCGTCCCGCGAGGAGCAGGCGGAGGCGGCCGAGATGCGCTTCCTCATCCGCTGCCTCGGCGTCGCCGGCTTCGCCGCGATGAACATCATGCTGCTGTCGGTGTCCGTGTGGTCGGGCAACGTCACCGACATCAACGACGAGACGCGCGACCTCTTCCACTGGATCTCGGCGCTGATCGCGCTGCCCGCGGCGGCCTATGCCGGCCAGCCCTTCTTCCGCAACGCATCGCGCGCCATCCGCAACCGGTCCATGACGATGGACGTGCCGATCACGCTCGGCGTGTCGCTGGCGCTCGGCATGTCGGTCTACGAGACCGCCCACAGCGCCCACCACGCCTATTTCGACAGCGCGGTGATGCTGCTGTTCTTCCTGCTGCTGGGTCGCGTGCTCGACCAGGTGATGCGCCGCAAGACGCGCGCCGTCGCCGGCAACCTGCTGGCGTTGCGCGCCGACTGCGCGCTTGTCCTCGGCGAGGACGGCTCGTCGCGCGAACTGCCGGTCAAGGCCGTGAAGCCTGGCGACCGGGTGTTCGTGCGCCCGGGCGATCGCTTCGCCGTGGACGGCGTGGTGCTGGAGGGGCGCTCCGAGGTCGACGCCAGTCTCGTCACCGGCGAGACCGCGCGCGAGACCGTCGAGCCGGGCGCGCTCGTCTATGCCGGAACCGTGAACGGTAGCGGCGCCGTCACCGTGAGGGTCACCGCTGCCGCGGAGGGCACGCTGCTCCACGAGATCAACCGTCTCGTCGAGACGGCCTCCAGCGCGCGCTCGCGCTACCTCCGGTTGGCCGACAAGGCCGCACGCATCTATTCGCCGGTGGTCCACGTCACGGCGCTGGCGACCGCGATCGGCTGGATCATGGCCGGCGCGGGCGTGCACCAGAGCCTGATCATCGCCATCGCCGTGCTCATCATCACCTGTCCCTGCGCGCTGGCGCTGGCGGTGCCGGCCACGCAGGTCGTCGCGTCGGGGAGCCTGTTCAAGGCTGGTGTGCTGCTGCAGGCGGGCGACGCCATCGAGCGCATGGCGCAGTGCGACACGATCGTTTTCGACAAGACGGGCACGCTGACGACGCCCGAGCCGCGCATCGTCAACCGCGCCGACATCGAGCCCGAACTCGTCGCCCTTGCGGCACGGCTCGCGCTGTCCAGCCGTCATCCTCTTGCGGCCGCGCTTGCGCAGGAGGCGAGGGGACTGTCGCCGCTTCCCGATGCATCGGAGCAGGCCGGCCAGGGCGTCGCCGCCTTCGTCGACGGGATCGAGGCGCGCCTCGGCAGCGCCACGTTCTGCGGTGCCGAGGCGCAGGCCACGCAGGCGCTCGCGGCCGATCCGGACGCGACGGTCATCGCGCTCTCGCACGGCGACCGCCGCGCCGTCTTCCTGCTCCGGCAGGCGCTGCGCCCCGATGCCGTCGCCGTCGTCGACGGGCTGCGGCGGGCCGGCTACCGCCTCGCCATCCTCTCCGGCGACCGCGAGCGCCCCGTCGCCCAGGCCGCGGCGGCGCTCGGCATCGAGGATGCGCGCGCCGGTCTCAGGCCCGGTGACAAGATCGCCGCGCTGGAGGCCATGGCGGCCGCCGGCCGCAAGGTGCTGATGGTCGGCGACGGCCTGAACGACGCGCCCGCGCTCGCCGCCGCCCACGCCTCCGTCTCGCCGGTTACCGCCGCGCATCTCGCGCAGGCGAGCGCCGACGCCCTGTTCCTCGGAGAGCGCATCGCCCCGGTCGCCGACGCGCTGGCCATCAGCCGCCGAGCGGTGGCGATCATGCGCCAGAACCTGTGGATCGCCGTGCTCTACAACCTCGTGGCGGTGCCGCTCGCCATCGCCGGCCACGTCACGCCGCTCATCGCCGCCGCGGCGATGTCGGGCTCCTCCGTCATCGTCACCGTCAACGCGCTGCGCGCCCGGGGCCGCCGTCGCGCCGCGTCGACGGACGCTACGGCCCAGCCTCGCTTGATTCCTCCCGCTCCTGCGCGCACGCTTGCCGCATGAACGTCATCGCCTATCTCCTGCCGATCGCGCTCGGCCTCGGACTGCTTGCGCTGGGCGCATTCCTCTGGTCGCTCAAGACCGGCCAGTACGACGACCTCGACGGCGCCGCCGCCCGCATTCTCGACGACGACGACGTCAGGAAGGACTGAGGAGCGGTCGGCCCCCGAACGGGCGCCGGCGGCTTCCACCGGCGGACCAAAGGGGTAAACTCCCGGCCAAACGCCACGCTCCGGGAGGATCGGCCATGAACGCCCCGACGCTGCAGCCCCAGCCGGCCACGGCCGGGACCACGGCCTACGCCAACATCGTGGACGGCCGCCGCGTCCCGGCCGCAGACGGTCGCACTCTCGACTCGGTCTGCCCCTCGGACGGTGCCGTGTTCGCCACCATGCCGCGCTCCGGCCGGGCGGACGTGGACGCCGCCGTGGCCGCGGCGCGCGTCGCCTTCGAGACCGGCCCCTGGGGCCGGCTCACCGCGACCGAGCGGGGGCGGCTGCTCGTCCGGCTCGGCGAGGCCGTGGCGGCGCGGGTGGACGAACTCGGCGCGCTGGAGGCGCAGGACACCGGCAAGCCGCTGTCGCAGGGCCGGGCGGACATGGTCGCCGCAGCCCGCTATTTCGAGTTCTACGGCACCGCCGCCGACAAGCTGCACGGCGAGACCATTCCCTTCCTCAACGGCTACACGGTGGCCGTGACGCGCGAGCCGCATGGCGTCACAGCCCATATCGTGCCGTGGAACTACCCGGCGCAGATCTTCGGGCGCTCGGTGGGGGCGTCGCTGGCCTGCGGCAATGCCTGCGTGGTGAAGCCCGCCGAGGACGCCTGCCTCTCGCTCCTGCGCTTCGCCGAGCTCGCGCTCGAGGTCGGTTTCCCGCCCGGCGCGCTCAACGTGGTCACGGGGCTCGGCGAGGAGGCGGGGGCGGCGCTGGCCTCCCATTCGGGGATCGACTTCATCTCCTTCACCGGCAGCCCCGAGGTCGGCACGCTCATCCAGACGGCGGCGGCGCGCAATCACATCGGCTGCACGCTCGAACTCGGCGGCAAGTCGCCGCAGATCGTCGTCGCCGACGCCGATCTGGACGCGGCGACGCCGGTGCTCGTCAGGGCCATCGTGCAGAACGGCGGGCAGACCTGTTCGGCCGGCAGCCGCGTCCTCATCGAGCGCAGCGCCTATGACCGGGTGGCCGGCCTTGTCGCCGAGCGTTTCGCGCAGGTGCGCGTCGGCCACCACCTCATGGATCTCGATCTCGGCGCGATGATCAATGCGGGCCAGAAGGCGCGGGTGGAGGGCTTCGTCGCCCACGCCCGGGCGGACGGCCTGCCGATGCTCGCCGAAGGCCGCCTCGCGCCCGACCTGCCGGCCGGGGGCTTCTATGTAAAGCCCTCGCTGTTCGGTCCCGTGCCGCGGGGCAACGATCTGGCGCAGGAGGAGGTGTTCGGCCCCGTCCTGTCGCTGATGCCCTTCGATGACGAGGCGGACGCGGTCCGGCTGGCCAACGGCACGCCCTACGGGCTGGTTGCCGGCGTGTGGACGGCCGACGCCAGGCGCTCGATGCGGGTGGCCCGGGCGATGCGCTGCGGACAGGTCTTCGTCAACGGCTACGGGGCTGGCGGGGGGATTGAGCTGCCCTTCGGCGGCGTCAAGAAATCCGGCCACGGCCGCGAGAAGGGGTTCGAGGCGCTCTACGAGTTCAGCGCCTCGCGCACGATCGTCATCAACCACGGCTGAGCCGCAGGAATCGGGGGAGACATGGGACGCCTTCAGGACAAGGTCGCGCTGGTGACGGGCGCGGGGCAGGGCTTCGGCCTCGGCATCGCCGAGTGCTTCGCGCGGGAAGGCGCCAGACTGGCGCTGGTGGACATCCAGGCCGACAAGGCCGCCGCCGTCGCCGCGGGCCTGCCGGGGTCGCTGGCGCTGGCCGCCGACGTGTCCAGCGCCGCCGACGTGGACGCCACCGTCGCGCAGACCGTCGCGCGCTTCGGCCGCATCGACATCGTCGTCAACAATGCCGGCATCTCCCACCGCAACAGGCCGATGCTGGAGGTCGACGAGGCGGAGTTCGACCGCATCTTTGCCGTGAACGTGAAGTCGATCTACCTCTATGCCCGGGCCGCCATCCCGCACATGCGCCTGCAGGGCGGGGGCGTCATCCTGAACATCGGCTCCACAGCAGGCATACGCCCACGTCCCGGCCTTGCCTGGTACAATGCGAGCAAGGGCGCGGTGAACCTGCTGTCGAAGTCGATGGCGGTGGAACTGGCGCCAGACCGCATCCGCGTCAACGCCATCGCCCCGGTGGCGGGCGAGACGCCGCTGCTGGCCACCTTCATGGGCGAGGACACGCCGGAGAAGCGCGCCGCCTTCAAGGCGACGATCCCGTGGGGTCGGCTGTCGACGCCGCAGGACATCGGCAACGCCGCCGTGTTCCTGTGCTCGGACGAGGCCGAGATGGTCACCGGCGACGTCCTGCAGGTCGACGGCGGGCGCTGCATCTGATGCAGTCCGCACGGAAATGCCCCGCCCGCTGTGAGCGGACGGGGCGCGAAGTGAGTGGGGTTCTGTCGATCGGACGGCGTGGGAACCGCCCGTGACAAAACCCTAGGTTGATTGTCTGCCAGCCGATGTGCGCCGCCGCACGCGACGCTTGGCCCAGGGCCGCCGACAAGAAAAAGCCCCGCACGGGTCGAGCGTGCGGGGCGAGACAGGGTCGGGGTCGAAAAGTCAGGAGGGGCGGGCTGGCCGCCCCGTCGAAGATCACCCTAGCCATGCCTTCAGCCCGGTGATGTGCGTTTTCGCACATGCTCGACCCTCGCCGCCCTCGGCTGCAAAGGCATCATCGAGGGCTCGCATCCTGCAGACCGCTCCGACACCCGCCGGGCCCGAGACAAGAAAAAGCCCCGCACGGGTCGAGCGTGCGGGGCGAGACAGGGTCGGGGTCGAAAAAGTCAGGAGGGGCGGGCTGGCCGCCCCGTCGAGAGAAACCCTAGGCGAGAGCCCGTCCGGTCGATGTGCGATATCGCACACGACGATTCGTCCGGCGGCGGTCGGCGCCTGTGGATGCGCGAGCTCCGACCGGGCGTCGGGTCTTCCGGCCGGGTCGAAATCCGTTTACGGTTTGTTTTCCATTCCAGTCTGCGTCAGTTCCCGGGTCCCCGCATGAAAGATGATCCCGTTCATCCCTTCCCGCAGCCCGCGCAGCCGCCGGGCAGCGCCGCTGCGCTGGACTTGCGCGCCGCTGTCCGGCGCGCGCGCGTGGAGGAAGCCGAGCGGTCCGGCGTGGCTGCGGAGCTGCGCGGTGCGGAGCTGGCGCGCCTCGAAATGCTCAAGGAGACGCTGGAGCCGGTCTTCGCGCAATTGCCGCGGGAAGCCGAGCTCTTCGACATGGGCCTCGTCCCCGGCGAGAAGCCCCGCCTTTTCGTCGACATGGTGGCCTTCGTCGAGATGGCGCGCGATCGACGCACGTTCCGTTTCATCCAGGAGAACAGGGCCGGGCGACTGTTGATTGCGGAGAGCGACCGGGTCGATCCCGTGGCCGAGGCGGTGACCGCCTATCTCGGGCGCCGCCTCGTCGAGCGCGAACGGGCGCTGACGCAAGGCGACGTCGTCGCGCCTTCGCCGCCGCCGGTCGAACCTGCCCCGGTCGCGGCCGTCGCGGCCCCTGACGTGCGCCGGTTCAGCGGGGGCGACGTGGCGTTCATGACCGTGCTCGGCATGATGGTCGGCGCGGCGCTGCTCTACACCGCAATCCTGCTGAGAGCCCGCGGCATCGACGTACTGCCGATCCTGCCGCGCCCGTGAGCCGTGTCGCTCAGATGGGCAGCGGCCCGAGGTCGCCGATCTCGCCGCCTGGAACCAGCCCGCGGGTCCGGCCCGTGATCACCGGACCGCTCTCGGTCAGATCGATATCGAAGATGTGATAGCCGGCCCTGTGGGTCAGCGTGCCGCGCACAGCCGAGCAGGACGGCACGCCGACGACCGGGATCGGTCCCTTGGGCCCGATGACGCGGTTCACCGAGGTGACGTGGTTGTGCCCGTGAAGGATGAGCTCCGCGCCGGTCTTTCCGAGCAGTTCCTCGAAGGCCGTGGCGTCGGTGAGGCCGCGCCCCGCGGCGCTTCCGCCGCGATAGGGCGGGTGGTGGATGAGGACCACGCGCGCAAGCGGTTGTTGCGCCAGAAAACCCAGCACGGTCTCGATCTTGCCGCGCTGCTCGACCCCGAGCGTCCCCGATGCGACGAAGGGGCCGGTCGGCACCGCCGAGGAAACGCCGACCAGCGCGACGGGGCCGATCATCCGCACATAGGGAAAGCCCTCGTAGCGGCCGGAATCAGTCGTCATCCAGGGAGCGAGGTAGCGCTCCACGTCCCGCATCGAGGTGCGGACATAAGCGTCGTGGTTGCCGGGAACGAAGCTCACCTTGTCCGGCGGGCCAAGCCGCTCCAGGAACTTTTTCGCGACCGCAAACTCGCCGTGCAGGCCGATGTTGATCAGGTCGCCGGTGCAGGCAATGTGATCTGGCGCCTGCGCCTTCATGTCGAGCACGAGGCGCTCGAGCAGCGCCATGTCGTGGACGCGGTCCCGGCCGCGGCGCCAGTTCATGTAGCCGGTGATCCGTTTGCCGGCCAGTTCGCGCAGGCGAGGCTGAGGCAGGGGACCGAGGTGGGGATCGGACAGATGGGCGAGACGAAACATCGAAGACCTTTTCTGCGCCACCTCTCACCGCTTCCCGTCCCGCGTCAAGCGTCGCAGGGCGCCGCGGCGCGGCCCGGCTCTTCTCCGGGTGGCTCACATGGTCGCGATGAGCGGACATCACGACATCGGAGAGGTGACCGGCTTACCGCCTGGCCCGCATCGTCGCCGCGGCCATCGGATCGCCGAGCCGGCGCTTCTCCGCTGGCGTCAGTCTGGTAAGGCACTGCGAACGGTGCGAAGAGGACGTCCCATGCTTTCCAGCGGCTCGCCACGCTCTCCGAAGCCGCGACGCCTCGTGCAGCGCGCCATGCACCTGTGGTGGCGTTTCTCGCGGCCGATGACGCTCGGCGTCCGGGCGGCCCTCATCCACCCGCAGCGCGGCGTGTTCCTGATCGAACACACCTACACGCCCGGATGGTACATGCCCGGCGGCGGCGTCGAGGCGGGCGAAACCGCCCTCGACGCTCTGGTGCGCGAGGTTGCCGAGGAGGGCAATATCGTGCTCGACGGCCCGGCCGAACTGCACGGGCTGTTCCACAACGTGACGATGTCGCCGCGCGACCACGTCGCGGTCTTCATCTGCCGGGACTTTCACCAGACCGCGCCCAAGCGCCCCGACCGGGAGATCCGCGACAGCGGGTTCTTTCCGCTCGATGCACTGCCGGAAGGAACCACCCGCGCGACGCGCGCCCGCCTGGAGGAAATCACGAGCGGTGCGCCACGCTCCCCCACATGGTGAGGAGGGCAGTGGACGGACTGCCGGTTGCGTGATAGCGAACCCCTCCCTGAAGGCCCGCTAGCGGGCGGAGGTTCACGGCATGGCCACGCAGGAGCGACGACGGAACCGCTGACCGGGGAGGTATCCTCCCGCGGCCCAGCTTCGCCCCGTCGCCGGCCTTCCGGTCGGCGCTCCCGCCTCAGCAGCCGGCCGATCCGGCTGCGCTCCCGACAGCCGAGCCATGACCGACCTTTTCCTGACGATCCGCCACGAAAATCCATCCGACGGCGAAGCCATCGAACGGCTTCACGAGCGCGCCTTCGGCCCGGGCCGCTTCGCCCGCACGGCCTACCGCCTGCGCGAGGGCGTCGCGCACGAGGACGACCTGTCCTTCGCCGCCATGGTGGGAACGCTGCTCGTCGGCTCCATCCGCCTGACGCGCATCGTCGCGGGAGGGGTCCCGGCGCTGCTGCTGGGGCCCGTCACGGTCGAGCCCGCGTTCATGAACAGGGGCATCGGCATGGCGCTCGTGCGCCGCTCGCTCGCCGCCGCGACCGAGGCCGGCCACGGCCTCATCCTGCTCGTCGGCGACGAGCCGTTCTATGGCCGTGCCGGGTTCGTGAAGGTTCCGCGCGGGCGGCTGGACATGCCGGGCCCGGTCGATCCCGAACGCCTGCTCGCGCTGGAACTCACGCCGGGCGCGCTCGCAGGGGCCAGGGGCCCCGTGCGTCCGCACTGAGGCGCGTCTGGCCGTCAGCCCCGCGAGGCCTTGGAGAGCCGCGCTTCGCCGAGCCACGCGGCGAGCAGGCTGAGCGCCAGCAGCACGAGGCCGATGAAGCCGAGGAAGATCGGGATCACGCCGACGCCGGTCACCACGGACGAGTCGGTCGCGCGGATCGCGATGAAATCCGCGCCCGAGAACCGGCTGCCGCCCGACAGCGTCACGACGCTGGGCACGCGCGGTGTCTCGTCGGGCCGCTCCGCGACGCGGCGCACGGATCCCCCCGTCGACTCCGCCAGCGGCGTCAGCAGCGATGCCGTCGAAAGAACCTCCTGGTATTCGCGCGGGTTCGGCGGGCCGACGCTGACGAAGGCGGTCAAGGTGCCGTCGGTCAAGCGAAACAGGCCAGCCTCCCGGGCCTCGACGGTGGCCCGCCACAGGCCCGGCGTCGCGTTCTCCAGCGTCACGGTCTGCGTCGCGCCCGACGGACCGGTCAGCGTCACCGGCGCGGTCTGGTCGGCGAGCGTCTGGCGTTCGATGGTCACGACCGCGCCCTTGGCGGCGGCGCGCAGCGCTTCTTCCTCGAGGTCCGGCTCCTTCATCAGCCAGTGGCCGAGCCGGCGCAGGAGATCGAGGTGCGGACCGCCGCCGCGGAATTCGCGCGCCCAGAGCCAGACGTGGTCGGACAGAAGCAGCGCCACGCGGCCCTTGTTCTCGCGCGACAGGATGAGGAGCGGCTTGTCGTCCGGCCCCGACATCACCGTCGTGCCGGCGCGGGACTCCGCGGAGATCTGGCGCAGCCACTCGCCCCATTGCGGCTCGGCGCCCTCGGAGCCGGGCAGCGCCCGCGTCACCGGGTGGCGCTGCCCGGTGTTCGTCACCTGGGCGAGAAAGGCCCGCTCGATGATCTTGCCGTCCGGCCGTGCCGGCATGACCGCGCCGAGCGGCGTGCCGGAAAGCCCGGTGCGTCCGGCGAACTCCGGTCCCGCCGCAACCAGCACCGCGCCGCCCTCGCGCACGTAGCGCACGATGTTGGCGAAGTAGACGGACGGCAGGATCGACTGGTTCGAATAGCGGTCGAAGATG
>JAIYAB010000410.1 GCA_027489275.1 Hyphomicrobiales bacterium | reverse complement strand
TGCGCGGCGACGATGCCGGCGCGATTGCGGCCGCCGCCGACCACGCGGCGGCGGCGGGCGACGTGC
This sequence comes from Hyphomicrobiales bacterium, assembly GCA_027489275.1. GTDB lineage: Bacteria > Pseudomonadota > Alphaproteobacteria > Rhizobiales > Beijerinckiaceae > Alsobacter. The sequence continues at coordinate 3,477 of JAIYAB010000410.1, read as the reverse complement.
GCGGCGTGCTCGCGGCGGGCAAGGCCGCGGTGCAGCGCGGCCTGCCGCTCGACAACCACGCCTTCCCCGTGGGCGGCGTGCCAGCCGCCGACCTTCCGGCCGACGGCGTCGAGATGCCGCTCGTGCTCGCCATCGCCCGGCAGGAGAGCGCCTTCGACCCCGCCGCCGTCTCGCCGGCCGGGGCACGCGGCCTGATGCAGCTCATGCCGGCAACCGCGCGCATGACGGCCAACCGTGCCGGCATCGACTTCGCGCTGGAGCGCCTGACTTCCGATCCCGCCTACAACGCGACGCTCGGCGCGACGCACCTGACCGACCTCGTCGGCGAATGGCGCGGCTCCTACATCCTCACTATCGCCGCCTACAATGCCGGGTCGGGCAACGTGAAGAAGTGGATCGAGGCCTATGGCGATCCACGCAGCGCGACGGTCGACGCGATCGACTGGGTCGAGCGCATCCCCTTCTACGAGACCCGCAACTACGTCCAGCGCGTGATGGAGAACCTGCAGATCTACCGCTCGCGCCTCGGCAAGGACGGCGGATTGCTGATCGACGCCGACCTGCAGCGCGGCTCCGCCCCCAAGCGCGACGCCGCGCGGTGACGGCGCGACGCGTTCCGCGCGCCGCCGCGATGCGCTAGACACCATCGGGCACGCCGTCCGGCGCCGGGGGATGACCGATGGACGACTACCGCAGCGTCTTCACCACGTCGCAGGACGGCCTGAAGCTCCACGCCCGCGACTATGGCGACAGGTCGTCGCCGCGGCTGCCCGTCGTCTGCCTGGCCGGCCTCACCCGCAACGCGGTCGATTTCCACGACCTCGCGCTCGCCCTGTCCCGCCACAGGCACCGGCCCCGCCGCGTCGTCGCCATCGACCTGCGCGGCCGCGGCCTGTCGGGCCACGACCCGGACTGGCGCAACTACGAGCCGCGCATCGAGGTCGCCGACGTCATGGACCAGCTCGCCGCCCTCGGCGTCGCCCATGCCGTCTTCGTCGGCACCTCGCGCGGCGGGCTGATCGCGATGGGGCTCGCCGCCGCGCGGCCGGGGCTGCTGAAGGGGGTCGTCCTCAACGACATCGGCCCCGTGATCGAGGCTCAGGGCCTCATCCGAATCCGCTCCTATGTCGGCAAGCTGCCGGCGCCGCGCAGCATGGACGAGGCCGTCGACATCCTGCGGCGCATCTCCGACGCCCGGTTCCCCGCCCTGTCGGACGAAGACTGGCTGGCGCTGGCGCGCGGCTCCTGGACGGAGAAAAACGGCGCGCTCGTGCCGAGCTACGACACGAGCCTGTTCCGCGGCCTCGCCGCCCTCGACCTCGAGGCGCCCTTGCCGCCGATCTGGCCCTATTTCAAGGCGCTCGCGGCCGTGCCGGTGCTCGCCATCCGCGGCGAGAACTCCGACCTGCTCAGCCCGGCCACGCTCGACGCCATGGCCGCGGCTCATCCCGCCCTCGAACCGCTCACCGTGCCCGGCCAGGGCCACGCGCCGCTGCTGCGCGACGCCGCCACCATCAGCAAGATCACGTCCTTCGTCGCGCATGTGGAGGACGGCGGGGAGACGCGCCCGAAGCCGGCCATCGTCCGCGATGGCGCCGGTGTGGATCAGGCCGCGGGAGATGCCGCATCGTCGGCCTGAGCAGCCGCCGCTGCCTTCAACTCTCACGTCGCCTTCAACAGAAAAAAGCCCCGGGCGATGCCGGGGCTTTTTCGTGCGATGCGTCTCGGGCGATCAGAAATCGCGCTCGAAGCGGATGCGGCCGGCCCAGCTGTCCTCGGAGTTCCCGGCGGCCAGCGGCAACAGGTTGCGCGGCGTCTGCGTGAGCTTCGAGTAGACGATCTCGGCGCCGATATCGAGGTTCTTCACCGGCGACCAGATCACGTTGGTGCCGAGCGAGACGGCGGCGGCGTCGTAGAGCGGGCCGTACTGGTCGAGATCGCCATAGGCGGCGAAGACGCCCTGACGAAGCGTCGGCGTCCAGTAGTGCAGCAGGCCGCCCGTGACGGACCAGGACTTCGAGGTCTTGGCGTTGCCCGTCGCGTCGTACACGACGTCCCAGCTTCCCGGCGCCAGCGTGCCGACCGTGGTCGTGCCCCAGCCGGTGTAGCTGTTGGCGCCATCGGCATAGGCCGCCTGCAGGAAGATCGCGTCGCCGGGCGCGAGCATCGGCAGGTTGACCTTCACGCCGGCCTGGATGGCGAAGCCGTAGGTCGTGTCCAGGATGGTAGCGGCCGGCGTGAGGTTGACCGAGCCGACCACATTGCCGTTGCCGACGCGGCTCTGGTGAACCGCGCCGGTCAGCGCGGCCTGGCCCCAGGTGTCGATGTAGTCGAGGCGGCCGACGACGTCGGGCATCGCCTGGCCGCCGAAGGTCGGCGTCGAGGCGGACAGGAACGCGGCGTTGAAGTTCTGCAGGCCGACGCGGCGCTCCGAGGCGTCCTCGAGGGCCAGCGTGGCGGTGAACTTCCCGAAGCTCGCCGAATAGGCCAGCGTGTTGATGGAGCCGTAGTCGGCGCCGCGGCCCAGCGTATCGCCGCCGGCGAACGAGATGCCGCCGAAGGGCGCGAACTCGAAGAACGACGTCGCGATGCGGCCCGCCGTGATGCCCGCGAACTGGATGTAGGCCCAGTCGAGCGTCGTCGTGGCGGCCGACCCAGTGTCCTTCGTGACGAAGACGCGGGTCGTGGCGCGCAGCGGCCCGTAAGCCGTGTTCGTCATCGAGTCGAGGGTCAGGTAGCCGCGCGACCGGAACGTCGTGGAGTTGTCGGAGCGGGCAAAAGCCTCGTTGTAGAAATACTCGGCGCGGATGCGGCCGGCGATCTTCAGGCAGGTGTCCGTGCCGGGAACGATGAAGCCGGTCACATCGCCGATGGCGCAAACGCGGACATACTCGACCGGCGCGGCCTTCTTCGAGGGAAGATCGGCGGCGGTGGCGCTGCCTGCGACGGCGAGAGCGGCGGCGGACCCGAGAAGAACCGATGAAAAGCGCATGGGAGGCTCCGGATGCAAACCGGACGCGGATGGCCTCGCGCGCCCGTCAATGTGTCCAGACTGGCAAGGCTTCCGCTTGGTGCAAGCTTCGAATGGCCTTGTCGTCGCCACGATCACTACACAGAGACGGACTGTGTTTTGCGAGTCACAGTCTGAGTCAGAACTTGCAAAAAACGACTGCAGAATGCCCAGTTGTTGAGCGGCAACTGCCCATTACGGACTCCTCCCAAAGTCTTATCGCGCCAGCGACACGCATGGCTTGAAGACAGTCGCGACTGATTCGAAAGCGGGTGAAGCCCGGCGACCAGCGCCTTCAACTCGACGGCGATGGATTTACGCTTGGCGGGAAGCAAGCTTTGCGGGCGAATGCGCGCATCGCGCAACAAACGGAAAAACCCCGGCGCAAGCGCGCCGGGGTTTCCCTGAAGCTCGATACGGCTGGGATCAGAAGTCGCGCTGGAAGCGCAGGCGACCGAACCACTGGC
>JAIYAB010000131.1 GCA_027489275.1 Hyphomicrobiales bacterium | reverse complement strand
GATCAGGCCCATGCCCGTGCATTTCGAAGACTTCCACGTCGGTGATACCCGGACCTACGGGCGGCACCCCGTCTCGCGCGAGGAAATCGTCTCCTTCGCCGCGCAGTTCGATCCCCAGCCGATGCATCTCGACGAGGCGGCAGCGGCGAAGTCCATGCTGGGGGGATTGTCCGGGTCCGGGTGGCACAGCTGCGCCCTGATGATGCGCATGATCGCCGACAACCTGCTGGCCGGCGGCGCGGGCATGGGCGCGCCCGGCATCGACGAGGTGAAGTGGCTGCGCCCGCTGCGGCCCGGCGATGTGCTGAGCGTGCGCCAGACCGTGCTCGACGTACGCGCCTCGTCCACGCGCAACGACCGCGGCTATGTCCGCTTCCGCTTCGAGCTGCTGAACGAGGCGGGGGATGTGGTGATGCAGCAGGTGAACAGCATCATCTTCGGCCGGCGCTCCGCAGGAGCTGCGCCATGACGAAGTTCTACGAGGATCTCGTCGTCGGCGAGGTCACGGATCTCGGCAGCCACACCTTCACCGCGCAGGAGATCAAGACCTTCGCCGCCGCGTTCGATCCGCAGCCCTTCCACCTCGACGAAGAGGCCGCGCGGCAGAGCCATTTCGGCGCGCTGTGCGCATCCGGCTGGCACACCTGCGCGATCTGGATGCGGTTGATGATCGTCGACGTCGATCGCGTCCGCAACGAGGCGGTGGCGCAGGGGCTGCCGGTGGCGGAGCGCGGGCCGTCGCCGGGCTTTCGCGACCTGAAGTGGCTGAAGCCGGTCTATGCCGGCGACACCATCAGCTACAGCGCCACCCTCGTCGACAAGCGCGTCTCCGCCTCCCGGCCAGGCTGGGGGCTGGTGACGCACCACAATCTCGGCGTGAACCAGAAGGGCGAGCGCGTGCTCGAATTCACGGCCTCCGCCTTCCTGCAGCGCCGCCCCGCATGAGGCGAACGCGCCGCATCATGGCATCAGCTGCCCGCCGTTGACCTCGATGACCTGGCCGAGCATGTAGCCGGACAGCGCGTCCGAGGCGAGGAAGAGGAAGGCGCCGACGCAGTCGTCCGGCGTGCCGACGCGTCCCATCGGCACCGTCTGGCGCATTGCCTCGATCTGCTGGGCGTTGGAATAGCGCTCATGAAACGGCGTCATGATCACGCCCGGTGCCACGGCGTTGACGCGGATCCTGTCAGCCCACAGTTCCTTGGCGATGCCGCGCGTGAAGGTGGAGACGAAGCCCTTCGACGCGGCATAGAGCACTGCCCCTCCCCCGCCCCCGTTGCGCGCGGCGATCGAGGTGACGTTGATGATCGCCCCGCCGCCCGCCGCCTTCATGGCCGGCTGGGCCTCACGCGTCATGGCGACGACGGAGAGGGCGTTGAGGTTCATCACGCGGTGGTAGTGTTCATCCGTGAGCTCTGGCAGCGCCACGCGACCCAGCATGCCGCCGGCGTTGTTGATCAGCACGTCGAGCCGGCCGAAGCGGGCCACCGTGTCGGCGACGAGGCGCTTCGGCACGCCGCCCTGGCTGATGTCGCCCTGGAGCGTCGCCGCCTCGCCGCCAGCCGCCGCGATCTCGGCGGCGACCGCCTCCGCCGCGTCGCGGCTCTCGTTGTAATGCACCATCACGCGGATGCCCGAGGCGGCGAACGCCCCGGCGGCGGCCGCGCCGATGCCGGTGGAGCCGCCGGTGACGAGCACCACCTTGCCGGCGAGATCGGGGATGGAGAGCTGGGTCATGGGCCGGATCCTCGTGCCGCTATTCATCCGGCCGCATGGACCGTTCGCCCGGGACAGTCGTCCGGACTGGCATGCGCGGTCAAGGCCGCGCGCGGCGCGGGATCAGTGCCCCTCGAAGCCGATCAGCGTGCGCACGGGCACGCCGAGCGCGCGCAGCTTGTCCGCCCCGCCGAGATCCGGCAGGTCGATGACGAAGACGGCCGCCACGACCTCCGCCCCGATGCGCTGCAGGAGCTTGACGGCGGCCGTGGCGGTGCCCCCTGTCGCAATGAGATCGTCGACGAGGATGACCCGCTCGCCCTTTTGCACCGCGTCCTCGTGCATCTCCATCTCGTCGATGCCGTATTCGAGCGAATAGGCGATCGAGACGACGGCGTGCGGCAGCTTGCCCTTCTTGCGGATGGGCACGAAGCCCGCCGAGAGCTGGTGCGCCACCGCGCCGCCGAGGATGAAGCCGCGGGCCTCGATGCCGGCGATCTTGTCCACCTTCAGGCCGGCATAGGGCTGCACCAGCTCGTCAACCGTGCGGCGGAAGGCGCGCGCGTTGCCGAGCAGCGTGGTGATGTCGCGGAACATGATCCCGGGCTTGGGGTAGTCCGGTATGGTACGGATGGCGTCCTTGAGATCGAGCATCGACGGGTCCGGCCTTTGCGTTTCAAGGTGATGATACCGGAGCGGCTGCGCCGTTCCAGCCGGGAGATTGCGACATGAGCATCCAGACCACGCCAGCCGGCGAGCGCGCCGTCGTCGTCACCGACATCGACATCCCCTTCGGCCGGCTCGTCCTGTTCTTTTTCAAGGCCGGCCTTGCGGCCATCCCGGCCACCATCGCCGTGTGGATCGTGCTGGCGCTGATCATGGGCGCTGTCGGCGCGCTGTTCGGCGGCGGGCCGTGGTGGCGGGGCGGCTGGATGATGATGCACTGAGCGCACGGCGCTACAGCACCCTCCCCGCCACCGCGTCGAGTTTGGCGAGAAGAGCCGGATCGCGGGCGGACGGCGCGGTCATGATCGCGAAGTCGAGCGCCTTGTGCGAGCCGGCCGGGCAAGGTTCGCGCTCGGCCGGAAAGTCCCTGGCCAGCCGCGCGACGACGCGTCGCGCCTTCTCGGTGTTCGCGTGCATGACCTCGATCACCGACTTGACGTCGACGTGGTCATGCTCGGGATGCCAGCAGTCGAAGTCCGTCACCATGGCCAGCGTCGCGTAGGTGATCTCCGCCTCGCGCGCGAGCTTGGCCTCCGGCATCGCGGTCATCCCGATGACGTCGTAGCCCAGCGCCTTGTAGGTCAACGACTCGGCATAGGAGGAAAACTGCGGCCCCTCCATGCAGACATAGGTGCCGCCCTTGCGGATCGCGACGCCCTCCGCCTCCGCCGCGGCGGCGAGGCGTTCGGCCAGGCGCGGCCCCACCGGGTGGGCCATCGACACATGCGCGACGCACCCCGTGCCGAAGAAGCTCGACGGCCGGCCGTGAGTCCTGTCGACGAACTGGTCGACGACGACGAAAAGCCCCGGCGGCAGGTCCGGCTTGAAGGAGCCGCAGGCCGACAACGACACGATGTCGGTGACGCCGGCGCGCTTGAGCACGTCGATGTTGGCGCGTGCGTTGATCTCCGACGGTGGAATGCGATGGCCCCGGCCGTGGCGCGGCAGGAACACGATCTCCGTCGTCCCGATCCGGCCGCGGCGCAGGTCGTCCGACGGCTCGCCCCAAGGGCTCGCGACGCGCTCCTCGCGCACGTCCTCGAGACCGGGCAGGTCATAGATGCCCGAGCCACCGATGATGCCCAGAACCGCTTTCGTCATGTCGTTCTCCCGCCAGGTGAGCGCAGACTAGGGCCCCCGGGCAGACGGCGGAAGGGGCGGATTCGCCATCGCGCCGCCGCGTGCGCAACCGGCGCATCGGAACCCGGAATGAAAAAGGCCCCGGCATTGCCGGGGCCTTTCGACTTGCGATCGGTCAGCCGATCACGCGTGGGCATGGCCCTCGACGCGCGACCAGATGCGCTTCTTGGTGAAGTAGAGCAGCCCGGCGAAGACGAGCAGGAAGAGCATGACCTTCAGGCCGAGTTCCTTGCGCGCCTCGAGATGAGGCTCGGCGGCCCACATCATGAACGCGGTCACGTCCTTGGAATACTGGGCGACGGTCTCGGGCGCCTGGGGCCGGCCGCTGGCGTCCTTCGGGTACTCGATCTGCCCGTCGTTCAGCACCTTCGGCATCGCGATGACGTGGCCGGGGAAGTACTTGTTGTAGTACTTGCCGTCGGGCAGCGCGAAGCCGGCGGGCGGATCCTCGTAGCCGTTCAGCAGCGCGGCGAGGTAGTCCGGCCCCTGCTCGACATACTGGGTGAAGATGTCGAACACGAACCACGGGAAGCCGCGCTCGTAGGTGCGGGCCTTGGCCATGACCGACAGGTCGGGCGGATAGGCGCCGCCATTGGCGGCCATCGCCTGCTGCGGATTGGCGAAGGGCGAGACGAAGCGGTCGGCCGGGCGGCCGGGCCGCTCGAACATGTCGCCGCTGTCGTTGGGGCCGTCCTGGACCTTGTATTCGGCGGCCAGCGCCTTGACCTGCGCCTCGGTGAAGCCGGGGCCGCCGGGCTGGGACAGGTTGCGGAACGCGACGAGGCTCATCGCGTGGCAGCTCGCGCAGACCTCGCGGTAGATCTTGTAGCCGCGCTGGAGCTGCGTGGGGTCGAACTTGCCGAACGGGCCGGCGAACGACCACGACTGGCGCGGCGGCTGCACCACTTCGCCGGCCGCCGAGGCCGGCGACGGGCCGGCGAAGACCGCCGCGAGAAGAGCCGCAGCGGCGGCCAGGACAGGGAGCTTGAACGTCTTCATCGGATTGATCCCTGTCCCCGTCAGCCCTTGGTGTTCGGCGATGCGGCGGCCGCTCCGGCCATCGCGCTCGCCGAGCCCTGCTTGCCCAGCACGGACTCCGCGATCGACCCCGGCAGCCGGCGCGGCGTCTCGAACAGGCCGAGCAGCGGCAGGATGATAAGGAAGTGCGCGAAGTAGTAGGCGGTCAGGATCTGCGCGGCGAGGGTGTATCCGCCCTCCGCCGGCTTGGCGCCGAGCCAGCCGAGACCGACGCAGACAGCGCCGAAGATCCAGAAGAACTGGCGGTAGAGCGGGCGGTACGTCGCCGACTTGATCTTCGACGTGTCCAGCCAGGGCAGGAACACGAGCACGGCGATCGAGCCGAACATCAGCAACACGCCGCCGAGCTTGTCGGGAACAGCGCGCAGGATCGCGTAGAAGGGCAGGAAGTACCACTCCGGCACGATGTGCGCAGGCGTCACGGCCGGGTTGGCCATGATGTAGTTGTCCGCATGGCCGACATAGTTCGGGATGTAGAAGACGAACCACGAGAAGAACATGATGAACAGGACGAGGGCGAACGCGTCCTTCACCGTGAAGTACGGGTGGAAGGGAAGCGTGTCCTTGTCGGTCTTCTTCTCGACGCCGGCCGGGTTG
>JAIYAB010000080.1 GCA_027489275.1 Hyphomicrobiales bacterium | reverse complement strand
CGCTGGTAGGCGAGCAGGCTGCGCATGGCCATTTCCTGACCGCCGTACATCGCGCCGGCCGCGCCGGTGCCGGCGTTGCCTATGGCCCCGCGCGAGGCCGCGCCGCCGGCGATGGCTCCCGCGCCGAGCAGCATGCCCGCCACCGCGAGGAGCTGCGCCTTGGCCATCTCCTGCCGCAACCGCGCGAGGTGACCGCCGACGATGTGGCCGGTCTCGTGCGCGATGACGCCGATGACCTCGTTCGGCGTCCGGGCCTCCATCAGCGTGCCGATGTTGATGAACATCCGCTTGCCGTCGGCGACGAAGGCGTTGAACGAGCGGTTGCCGATCAGGATGATCTGGATCGAGCCCTTGCGGATGCCGGCCGTATCGAAGATCGGCGTCGCGTAGTCGCGCAGGAGCTGCTCGATCTCCGCGTCGCGGATAACGCTCATCTTCGGGCCCTGCTGCGCCCGTGCGGGGGCGGCCTGCAGGGACGCGCTGGCCGCCATGACCAGCGCGGTAAGCGCCGCGGTGGCGCGCCGCCACGGGGCTGATGCTCCGCCGCTTGGCGCGGTGGCGGCGTTGCTGCTAGGGGTGCGTGCGAAGAAACGGCGCATGCCTGTCGGGAACCTTGCCTTCCGGGGACCAGACTTAGCGAGCAGGCGGCGCGATGGTCAAATCACGCCGCCGTGCCGCCGTCGGCCCGCATGTGGCGTGAGATCGCGGCAAGGCCAAGGCAGGGACGTGGCGCGACGCGCCGGAGGAGCGGGGCGCGGCCCCGGACAGGCATGAGCGAGACGCCGCACCCGAAACGCCCGCAGCCCTCGTCCCGCAGCGCCGTCGCGCCGTTCCTCGTCATGGACGTCATGACCGCGGCCAACCGGCGCGAGGCGGCGGGCGGGGCCATCGCGCACATGGAAGTCGGCCAACCGGGGGCGCCCGCGCCCCGCAAGGTCGTCGAGGCCGCCCGGCGGGCTCTCGAGATCGGCCGGATCGGCTACACGGAAGCGCTCGGGATTCCCTCTCTGCGCGAGCGAATCGCCCGCCACTACCGCGATGCGTATGGCGTGACCGTCCCCGCCTCGCGCGTCGCGGTGACGACGGGCTCCTCGGGCGCGTTCATCCTCGCCTTCCTGTCGATGTTCGACCCCGGCGCGCGGCTGGCGATCACGGCGCCCGGCTATCCGGCCTATCGCAACGTGCTGGGGGCGCTCGGCGTCGAGCCGGTGGAGATCGAGGTCGGCCCGGCCGACGGTTGGGTCATGACGCCGGCCGCGATCGAGACGGCGCACGCGCAACGCAGGCTGGACGGCGTGCTAGTGATGAGCCCGGCAAACCCCTCCGGCACGATGATGAGCCGGGATCAACTCGCCGCGCTGGCCTCCGCCTGCCGGCGGCTCGGCCTCTGGTTCATCTCCGACGAGATCTACCACGGCCTCACCTACGAACGCCCCGCCGAGACGGCGCTGGCCGTCGACGACGACGCCGTCGTCATCAACAGTTTCTCGAAATACTACTGCATGACCGGCTGGCGCGTCGGCTGGATGGTGGTGCCGGAGCGGCTCGCCCGCCCGATCGAACGGCTCAGCCAGTCGCTGTCGATCTCCGTGCCATACCTCTCGCAGGTCGCTGCGGAGGCCTCGTTCGAGGCAACCGAAGAACTGGAGGCGATCAAGGCCGGCTACGCGGCCAACCGCGCCCTGCTGCTTGACGGCCTGCCGCGCGTCGGCCTGCCGGATTTCCTGCCCGTCGACGGTGCGTTCTACGTCTATGTCGACGTCGGTCGCCATACCAACGACAGCATGGCCTTCTGCAAGGACCTGCTCGAGCGGGAAGGGGTGGCCACCACCCCCGGCCTCGACTTCGACACCGCGCGCGGCCACCGCTACCTGCGCATCAGCTTTGCCGGCACCCAGGACGACTGCCGCGCGACGCTGGAGGGGCTGGCGCGGTTCCTGCGGCGGTAGGGGCGGCGTGAGGGGCTGAGCCCGCGTTCCGAAGGAAGTGCCATCCCACAGCCCGACCATCCTGCGTCCTTCGAGACGGCCGCCATGCGGCCTCCTGAGGATGAAGAGAGGGCGGCAATGGAGCGGCGGCGCGGTCGGCGCGCAAAAAAATCCCCCGGCGCGAGGCCGGGGGATCGAAACGTGCGTGCTTCCGATCGGCTGGTCAGCCGCCGAGGGCTGACTTGGCCTTGGCCCACCAGCCCGCCTTGCGCGGGGCGGCTGGTTCGGCGCCGATGACGACCGGCTCGGTGGTGATCGGCTCGGGAAGCGGCTCGGGCGCCGGTTCGGGGGCGACCGGCTGCGGGGCAGCCGCGACGGGCGCAGGAGCAGGAGCGGCCGGAGCCGGGGCGACCGGAGCGTCCTGAGCCGGAGCAACGGCCGCAGCCGCCGCCGCCGCCGCCTTGCGGGACGGCTTCGCCGCCACGGGCGCGTCGGCGACGGTTTCGGCGACCTCGGCGGCGGCAGCCCCCTTCGGCTTGCGTGGGGCGCGGGGCTTGCGGGCGGGCTTGGCCGGCGCGTCGGCGACGACGTCCGGTCCGACCTCCGCGGCAGCCTCGACCACGGCCTCGACCGCAGCCTCGGCTACCACGACTTCGGCGACCCGGGCCTCGGCCGGCACGGCCTCGGCGGCAGCCTCGACGCCTTCTGCCCCCTCGCGGGTGCGGCGACCGCCGCGGCGGCCGCGGCGGCGCCGGCCGTCACGCTCGGCGGCGGCATCGGCCGTCGGCGCGGGCGAGCCGCCCTCGGCCTCGTTCAACGCCAGTCCGGCCACGTCGGCCTCGCTCACCGCATCCTGAGGGTCGAAGGTGTGCGTGCCCGCGAAGGGCGCGCCGGTGACGACGGGCTGCGGCGCGTCGAGCGGCATCGGGCTCCCGGGCTGACCGGCGACGACGCCGTTCTCTGGCCGTCCCTCGCCACCGCGGCCGCCCCGACGCCGGCGACGCCGACGCCTGCGGCGCCCGCCCTCGCCCTCGCCGTTGCGATCGGCGGCCTCGGCGCGGGGACCACCCTCGCGGGAGCCGCCTTCACGCGGGCCGCCCTCGCGGGGAGCGCCGTCGCGGCGGCCTTCGCCGCGCTGCGGACGAGGCCGCTCGGCAGCCTCCTCCTCCTCCTCCTCGGTCTCTTCGGCCTCGTCCTCGGTCTCCTCCTCGGCGACCTCGGGCTCGTCCTCCTCCTCCTCGGGCATCAGCACGCTGTCCACCTGCACGGTGGTCGGGATCGGCCGCGGGTTGGCGATCGCCTCGCCGCGCTCGATCGCGAAGGCATGGCTGCCGGTGTGGTTGTCGTCGGCGAGGATCGTGATGTCGACGCCGAAGCGATCCTCCAGGCTGCGCAGATGGCTGCGCTTCTGGTTGAGGATGTAGAGCGCGACCTCGGTCCGCGTGCGGACGATGAGGTGGTGCGAGTTGCTCTTGATCAGCATCTCCTCGACCGCGCGCAGCACGTGCAGCGCCACGGAGGGAACAGCGCGCACAATGCCGGCGCCCGCGCAGTGCGGGCAGGGCACGGTGGAGCCCTCGAGCACACCCGTGCGGATGCGCTGGCGCGACATCTCCATCAGGCCGAAGGCCGAGATGCGGCCGACCTGGATGCGGGCCCGGTCGTTCTTCAGCGCTTCCTTGAGACGGCGCTCGACCGTCCGGTTGTTGCGCTTCTCCTCCATGTCGATGAAGTCGATGACGATCAGGCCGGCGAGGTCGCGCAGGCGCAACTGGCGCGCCACCTCGTCGGCGGCCTCGCAGTTCGTCTTGTGCGCGGTGTCCTCGATGTTG